>JBATHI010000102.1:0-21416 GCA_049666645.1 Flavobacteriaceae bacterium
TTTTTCCCTTCGATTTTTCAACGTACTGAATATATCGAAGCCTATGTGATGGAACCCATGGCCCAACGAATGTTGGAGGCTTCCCCGGAACTGAAAAGGGAGTTTGAACAAAAAAAAGCGGGAGACAGGGCATTCTCCACGGATCCGCGAGCGATCTTGACCTGGTTTTACGGGAAAACCCCATATTATGATGAACGCTACCTATTATATCCGATAGGAAGGGCACTATAGGACATTTATTTTCAACCTCATGGGGAGACCATGGACTAAGAAATGTGAAAAATGGGAGCAGCGGGTACTTTCGAAATTTCTGTTGCATTTAGATAATCTAACGAAATGGGTAAAAACACCATCAAAGAAGTTCCACTTTCAGTCGTGATGCTGGGGGCAAGTGGAGCGGTTGGGAGCCAAGTGTTGCGGTCGTTGGTCGCCTATCCACAAATAGGAAGCATCACCTCGTTGGGACGCAGGGCCATACCGAAGTTTTCCACTGAAAAGGTCCATCAAAAAATAATCGATGTTTTTGATCCGAAATCTTATTTGGAGCTATTGCCAGGACACGATGTGGCCATTTGTACCTTGGGCGTGGGCCAACCCTCGAAAATGGGGAAAGACGAATTTGTGAAAATCGATAAACTTGCCGTGATCGACTTTGCAAAGGCTTGTAAAAAGGCCGGCATACGCCATTTCCAACTCTTGGGATCGGTAGGTGCGAATCCTAATTCCTCGTCGTTCTATCTCCGATCAAAGGGGGAATTGGCAAAAGCACTACAAGCAGTCGATTTTGACCGCCTGAGTATATTTCAGCCCTCCATGATCATAACCCCCAACAACAGGTACGGTTTTTTACAGGGCATTATGCTGCGTGTCTGGCCCCTGTTAAGTCCATTGCTTTTGGGAGGCCTGCGCAAGTACCGGGGTATCCCGGTCGCGTCGCTCGGGAAGGCAATCGCAAAAAATGTTTTAATAAACAACAAAGGGTTCGAAACCTTACATTGGAACAAAATTCGCGAACTTGCGGAAGGGATGTGATCCAAAGGCCAGATTTGTGGTGAAGTCACCAAGGGACCAAACCTTGGGGACGATCATGACAAGGCTGAAATCGATGTGCCTTGAATCAGCGTTTGGACCATATTTCATATAGGGGCTCGCCCTTGCTGTTCTCTCCGGTATGGTGCCAATCGCTGCCATCAATCCGGTATTCAAATTTTAGGGATGCGCCCACACGGGCATCGTCTCTGGAAAAATATTTGATGTTTTCGGTATAAATGCCGTCCTTGGCCGAATAACTGCCTCCCCCTGTTCCAAAAAATTCCATGGTATCGGTATTGTAGGCAATCCACTGGAAATGGCCATCCATCAGAAATTTTAAGGTCTTTCTTGGCGATGGGTCACCGCGACGGCCTTGTCCTTCGTCCGGTCCACGTGTGGCAAAAAGCCATTGGCCGTCAAGGTATTGCGGCATTGCCGGAGCCGGGGAAAACACCAAATCCGTATCTGCCCGCAAGGTGAGCAGGTCCCCTTGAACGGAGTAAGGTACAGACCAGCTACCCACCTTTTCACTTGAACTATCTGAATTGAATTCAAGTTGCACCTCGAGGCTGTCATTCTTTATTTCATAAAAGCCCCCCAAGGTTTTCAGAAAATGTGGAGGGTCGGACTCATAAACGCTGTACGTCAAATAATTTGCGTTTATTTTTAGCTCATGCTGCAGTATTTTACCATTGGTTTTAGATTCGAAAAGATAGACCCGTTCAGGTATTTGGGCACTAAGCGGGCCCATAATTGAAAGCATTAACAATAAAATAATATGGGCCGGGAATGATTTAGGTTTCATGATTAGGGTATTTTGACCTCAATATAATAAATTAAGGCACTTGAAATGAACCTCTTATGGCAAATTTTGACTTTTGAATGGGAACCATTGATTTTACTTTGGTATTTTTGTGGGAAAGCCTTGTTTTTCCAGTTTTTTTCTTTTCATTTGTTTTTTCAAACCGGCAATAAATTCGGTTTGCGCGAAAAGCCTTTAGCGGTACGTTATGCAAGTTTTTTTTATGTTCGGATTAAGGAGGATTTCAAT
Organism: Flavobacteriaceae bacterium; assembly: GCA_049666645.1. GTDB lineage: Bacteria > Bacteroidota > Bacteroidia > Flavobacteriales > Flavobacteriaceae > Pelagihabitans. Next base: position 2,084 of record JBATHI010000102.1, read on the forward strand.
GATAAACGCAATGTCGGACCATTTGATGGGAAGCCGGTTTTCAAGACGAATATCCAGCCTTTTTAATATCGTGTGCAGTCAGCACGAATATTGTTTTATGCCCACCACCCAACCCCAAATTATGATCTGAAGCTAGTGTTTCAAATTTCATTTGGACCCGATGGATTTTCCAAAATCCCTATTTTGCGACTTAACAACCCTTCATAGATGAATACCAAATACATTGATTTGATCGATCAAACCTATTATTTCCCACAAGAGGAGTTTACACTGGATGGGGAATACCTAAAATTTCATGACATACCCTTGATCGAATTGATCCATAAATATGGGAGTCCGTTGAAGTTTACTTATTTGCCAAAGATTACCGAAAACATCAACCTGGCCAAAGGATGGTTTGCCAATGCCATTGCCAAACACGATTACAAGGGCAAATACCATTATTGCTATTGTACCAAAAGTTCGCACTTTCAGCACGTGATGCATGAGGCCCTAAAGAACAACATCCATATAGAAACGTCTTCCGCCTTTGATATCAATATTGTGGAAGACCTTAAAAAAGAGGGCAAGATCAAAGACGATACCTTTGTCATCTGCAATGGTTTTAAGCGGGATGAATACATCACCAATATCGGCAATTTGATCAACAACGGGCACCGGAATTGTATTCCCATCATCGATAATTATGAAGAGATCGACCTGCTTTCCGAGGTCATTCACGACACTTTCAAGGTGGGCATACGCATTGCTTCGGAAGAGGAGCCTAAATTCGAATTCTATACCTCCCGATTGGGCATAGGATATAAGAACATTGTTCCATTTTATGAAAACCAGATCAAGGATAATGACAAGGTCGAATTAAAAATGCTGCATTTTTTCATCAATACCGGCATCCGTGACAATGCTTATTATTGGAACGAACTTGCCAAATGTTTAAAGGTGTACGTTCGGCTGAAGAAGCTCTGCCCTTCCCTTGACAGTCTTAATGTCGGTGGGGGTTTTCCGATCAAAAATTCACTGGCCTTCAATTACGACTATCAATACATGATAGATGAGATCGTGAACCAGATCAAAATCGCCTGTGAGGAAGCGGAGGTTCCGGTTCCGCATATATTTACGGAATTTGGTAGCTTTACCGTTGGGGAGAGTGGCGGTGCCATTTATGAAATCTTATATCAAAAACAACAGAACGACCGGGAAAAATGGAATATGATCGATTCTTCCTTCATAACCACCCTTCCCGATACTTGGGCGGTCAACAAACGATTCGTGATGTTACCCATCAATCGTTGGAACGATGAATACGAGCGGGTTTTATTGGGTGGACTCACCTGTGACAGCGATGATTATTACAACAGTGAACAGAATATGAATGCCATATACCTGCCAAAGTACAGAAAGGACAAACCTTTGTATATTGGGTTTTTCAATACGGGCGCCTATCAGGAAACCATTGGGGGCTATGGCGGTTTGCAACACTGCCTTATACCACAGCCAAAACATATCTTGATCGACCGGGACAAGGATGGCAAATTAACTTACGAACTCTTTAGTAAAGAACAAACGGCAGGTGACCTGCTTCAAATTTTAGGATATGGAAACAAATAGGAATTACGCCGGTATTCCTGACGAATTCGCGCAATTGGAAAAGGCAAAGATTATCTTGATACCCGTGCCTTATGACGGCACCAGTACTTGGGGCAAAGGTACCGACAAAGGGCCTGAAGCCTTTTTGGAGGCTTCTTCGAATATGGAGCTATATGACATAGAAACGGGAACGGAAGTTTTTGAACAGGGCATATATTTGGCTGATCCCATAGTTGAAAAGAGCAGTCCCGAAGCGTTGGTCGACATGGTCCATAAAACCACCAAAGACTATATCAAACGCAACAAGTTCGTAACGCTTTTCGGAGGGGAACATTCCATTTCAATAGGCACCATCAGGGCCTTCAATGAATGTTTCGACAATTTAACGGTCCTTCACATCGACGCCCATGCCGATCTGCGCAAGTCGTATAATGGCAGCAAGTACAACCATGCTTGTGCGGTGCACGAGGCAAGCCAGAATACCAATCTTGTGCAGGTGGGAATCCGGAGCATGGATACCATAGAGAAAACCTTCATGGATATGGAAAAGACTTTCTTTGCCCATGATATGGTGAATGATGAATATTGGATGGACAAGGTCATCGAAGCGATGACGAACAATGTATTCATCACTTTCGACCTGGATGCCTTAGACCCGTCGATCATGCCCGCAACCGGTACCCCGGAGCCTGGCGGTCTGTTTTGGTACGAGACCCTGGATTTTCTAAAACAGGTCTTTGAGGAAAGGAATGTAGTGGGGTTCGATATCGTTGAACTATGCCCCAACCCTTCGGATAGGACGTCTGACTATTTGGCGGCCAAATTATATTACAAAATGCTCAGCTATAAGTTCATGGCAGAGGCCGTAGACGATGTGTACGACAATACCTATGACGTTGAATATAAGTCGAGCAACAATAACAATTCAAAATTCGACGATGACGAAGATTAAAGGCGCAATATCCAATTTTATAGAAAAGTATTATTTGCATTTCAATGCGGCCGCCCTGGTAGATGCGGCCAAAGGCTACGAAGACCAATTGAAGCAAGGTTCGAAAATGCTCGTTTCCTTGGCTGGGGCCATGAGCACAGCCGAACTGGGTAAAATTTTCGCTGATATCATCAGGCAAGACAAGGTGCACATCATCTCCTGCACGGGCGCAAATTTGGAAGAAGACATCATGAACCTGGTGGCCCATTCGCATTATAAAAGAGTGCCGAATTACCGCGACCTTACCCCGCAGGATGAATGGGATCTGCTCGAAAAGGGTCTCAACAGGGTCACCGATACCTGTATACCCGAAGAAGAGGCCTTTAGAAGACTGCAAAAACATATCTTTAAAATATGGAGTGATGCCGAAGCGGCAGGGGAGCGCTATTTCCCACATGAATTCATGTACAAAATGCTTTTGTCCGGGGTGTTGGAACAATACTATGAAATCGACATCAAAAATTCATGGATGTACGCCGCGGCGAAAAAAAACCTGCCGATCATCTGTCCCGGGTGGGAAGACAGTACCATGGGCAATATTTTTGCCTCCTATGTGTTGAAGGGGCAGCTCAAGGCGAGTACCGTGAAATCGGGTATTGAATACATGACCTTCTTGGCCGATTGGTATACCGATAATTCGGAAAAGGGAATCGGGTTCTTTCAAATCGGTGGCGGCATCGCCGGAGATTTCCCAATCTGCGTAGTTCCCATGCTCTATCAAGACATGGAACGCCCGGAAACCCCATTTTGGAGTTATTTTTGCCAAATAAGTGATAGTACCACGAGTTATGGGTCCTATTCCGGAGCGGTACCCAATGAAAAGATCACTTGGGGGAAACTCGATATCGATACCCCAAAATTTATCATAGAAAGTGATGCGACCATTGTAGCGCCCTTAATTTTTGCTTACCTTTTGGACATGTAATTATGGAAAATTTAAAGAGAGTCATAGTAGATTTTAAAAAGCTGACCCCGGAGGTGCTTAAACTTCTGGTCGAAAAATATCCTGATGGATACGACGACCGAAACATCATTTCTTTCAAAAATGCCCAAGGGGAGCGAATTGAGGCTGTTGAGGTGACCACCGAGGACACTAAATATCTGGTAAAAATCAGCGCCAAGCTCGAACGCACCATGGAAAACTATGATGAGGATGATTATGAAGATTTTGATTCCGATGATCCGGATGCAGTGGTAGATCCTGAGCTCATCCAGGACGACGACGACCAAGACGACGATTAAAGATAGCTATGTTTGAAGTCGTAGCGTATCAAATATCGGCTTCCATAAATACTCGGCAATGCAAATCCCTCTTGCCGTTAAAGGTTTTATTTTCCGATAGCGACGAACTCTATTTGAACAATGGGGAAAGAAAATTCGTTTACCTTTTTCAATACGGGATGGTTTCCTTCTTCAATCATACCAACGACGAAATAGATGAAATTCTGGAAAAGATAGAGGTAGCCACCAAAGGGCGTCTCGATGAATATTTTTCCGAGACCATAGCGGTGGAAATCGTAAAAGGGCACCAGAAGGTCACCTTTAACAAAGTAAGCTTGCCCGACTTCGATAGGGAAGCAATTCGCTTGGTGATGTTAAACACTTCCCAATCCGTGGCCTTGGATCGCTATTTGGAGATTACCGAACAGCTGCTGGAGGAAACCCAGGCCCATACCAACTATCTTGAGCAATTCGGCAAGTTGGATATCAGTGGGAATACCTTGAAGAAGTTTATCGGAAAAGTGCTCAATGTAAAGAATCAGATCGCGGAGAATCTCTATATATTTGATGCTCCCGACAGTACATGGGAAAGTGAACATTTGAATTCGCTCAATCAAGAATTGCAGAAGACATTCGACCTAAAGATACGGTACCGAAATATCTATGAAAGGATTGAGATTGTTAAGGAAAACCTCCAATTGTTCAAAGACATTATGTACCATACCGAAAGCAGCCGGCTCGAGTGGATCATTATTGTACTGATTTTGGTAGAGGTCCTCGATTTGTTCGTGCTGCGTATTTGGAAGTGAACGTAGCGTGCAATTTTGTAAATTAGATAATGAATCTAAATCATAGCCCATGAAAAAAGCACCTTTTCATATGTCACTGCCTTGTCTGAGCATCAGTAAAACAATGGATTTCTATGTGGATGTCATCGGTGCCGATCTGGGCCGACATTCAACCCGTTGGTTGGATATTGATCTGTTCGGCAACCAGATTACATTTACCAGGTCGGGCGAATTCAATTTTTCCTACCGATCCTATAAGTTTGAGGAAACCGTCTTACCCTCGTTCCATTTTGGGGTGATCGTCGATCGGGCACTATGGGAAACCCTTTACAAAAAAATGATGGCTTCAGAATATGAGGTGACCACCGAGGCCACCTTTTTAAAAGATCAGGTCGGCGAACATGTTTCTTTTTTTGTAAAAGATCCAAATGGACATATGCTCGAATTCAAGAATTTTCTCAAGACCAAGGATATGTTTCGTCAATAAAGCCATTTTTAAGATATAACCGAGACAATACTTAGTTTTTTTAAGTTGGTCTGTTTCAACCAATATCTATGCATTTGAATAAATTAGAGCTCATCGGCAGTGAGGAATGGTGCGTTTTTGAAACATTGGGCATTCCGGCCATCAAGGCCAGGGTTGATTCGGGCGCCAAGACTTCCTCCATTCAGGCGGCCAATATAAAATTGTTCTCGAGAGGGGCCCAGGAATGGGTGAAGTTCGAGGTGAACCCATTGCAGGATAACCGTGCTATTGCCATAGAATGTGAGGCCAAGCTGGCTGATAGGCGTACCGTTCGAAGTTCTTCCGGAATTTCCGAAGAACGGGTGGTCATCAAAGTGCCCATAAGACTCGGCAACAAAACCTTCGACATCGAGCTGACCTTGGCCAGCCGTGACACCATGGAATTTCGAATGCTGCTCGGCCGGGAAGCACTCAGTGGCAGGTTCATAGTAAATCCGGCGGAGAGTTTTTGTCTGAAAAGCTTCACCGATGATCAAATCGCCCTTAAATATGCTTCCTATATCAAGGATAAAACGGGTTTGAAGCTGGCCCTTTTGGCAAGTAACCCTGAACTCTACAGCAATCGTCGGCTTATGGAGGCGGCCGAAGCCCGGGGTCATGAAATCGTTTTTCTCAATGTGGAACTCGCCTATATGAAGCTCGATGCCCATTCTCCCGAAATCCGATACCGCGGGGGCAATATCCTCAATGAGTTCGATGCCATCATCCCAAGGATCAAACCTGCGGTAACCTTCTATGGATGTGCCTTGATCCGGCAGTTCGCGAATCTCGGGGTGTATTGCCTGAACACCGCAGAGGCGATTGCCCAATCCCGTGATAAACTGTTCGCATCGCAACTGTTCTCCAAGAACGACATCCATATTCCGATCACAGGTTTTGCCAAATCGCCCATGGACACCAGGGATTTGATCCGTATGGTGAACGGGGCGCCGCTGATCATCAAATTGTTGGAAAGCACACAGGGAAAAGGGGTGGTACTGGCCGAAACCAATAAGGCGGCCGAGAGTGTGATCAACGCCTTCAAGAGCGTACAGACCAATATCTTGGTTCAGGAATACATCAAAGAGGCCAACGGACAGGACATTCGATGTTTTGTAGTCAATGGAAAAGTAATTGCCTCCATGCAAAGGCAGGCGGAAAAAGGTGAATTCAGGGCGAACCTGCATCAAGGAGGGAAGGCCTCGATCATCAAGATTACCGGTGAAGAAAAAAAGTTGGCCATCAAGGCGGCCAAGGTCTTGAATCTTGCTGTTGCCGGCGTGGATATCATTCGATCGAACAAGGGTCCCCTGTTGTTGGAAGTCAACTCTTCCCCCGGCCTGGAAGGCATTGAAAATGCAACGGGCAAGGATATCGCCAATTCCATGATCGTGGCCGTTGAAAAGAAGCTGCGGTTCGGGGAACCGATCTAATGCATGCGTTATTGAATTAGGATGGTCAAGTCCTGATGTCGGCAGACACTTGGCTTTAAAGTTTTCCTGAGCTTAGATTTTTTAGCATGGCATCGGTAGTGGCGTCCAGATTGAATTCAGCCTTCCAGCCCCAATCACTTTTGGCAATGGAGTCGTCAATACTATTGGGCCAGGAATCTGCGATGGCCTGTCTAAAATCGGGCTGGTAGCTGATTTGAAAATCAGGGATTTTTTTTTGGATACTTTTCGCAATTGCCGCAGGGGTGAAGCTCATCGCCGCCAAATTATAGGAAGAACGGATCTTTATGTTCTTGCCTTCCGAATCCATAAGTTCCATGGTTGCCCTAATGGCATCGTCCATGAACATCATCGGAAGTTCCGTGTCTTCTTTCAGAAAACAGGTATATTTCCCGTCCGACAAAGCTTTGTGATAAATTTCCACTGCATAATCGGTGGTGCCTCCACCGGGCATTGTTTTCCAACTGATCAGGCCGGGATAACGCAGGCTTCGAACATCTACCCCATATTTGCGATGATAGTATTCGCACCACCGTTCCCCGGATTGCTTGCTGATGCCATAAACAGTGCTGGGTTCCATTATCGCGCTTTGTGGGGTATTTTTTTTAGGGGTATTCGAGCCGAAAACGGCGATACTTGAGGGCCAGAAAATCTTCGATATCTTTTTTTCCTTACCGAGGTTGAGCACATTGAAGAGCGAGTTCATATTCAGGCTCCACGCCCTTTCCGGAAATTTTTCGGCGGTCGCACTGAGCATGGCCGCCATAAGGTACACCTCATTGATCTCATAATAGGCCACCAATTCCTCCAAGGCATCATAGTCGGTGGCATCCAATATTTCAAAAGGCCCCGATTCCATTAAACCGGTATTGCCATGCCGGATGTCGCTTGCGATGACATCGTTGGCACCAAATTTTTCCCTTAAGGCATAAGTCAATTCTGTACCTATCTGTCCACAGGCACCAATGATCAGGATATAGTTTTGCATTAAATTGGCGTTAAATGAATTCTTGGATAAAGATAGCCTTTATTAAAATTTGTACCTTGGGCCCATGCAAAGAATGTTGCTTTTTGGGTGGGTTTTCCTAGTTTTCGTCTCTTGTAGGATGGAACCCAAGGCAACGGCGTCATCCGATATTTCTACCTTTGAAATCGAGACCGCCGACTGGCCCAAAAAAGCGCCCATCAATCCGAAGGCGAGGGAAATGATCCAAAAATGGAACGAATTCTACGGTCTGGAAACCAGTTTTGATGCCCTGTATACGGTGGCGAACAGGGAAGATCTGAGCCTTGTGATCGAAGATCTGATCGAAAAGCAGAAAGTTCTGGAAGCGTCGACCTACCCGATTGATTTCGACAAACCCCAAATAAAAGGCAGACAAAAGATGTTCAAGACCTTTACGCTCAAGGTGAAGGGCGATCTTTATTATCGATTGGATGTACAGCCCACAGTCAATGAAATGATCGATGCCTACAATGCCTTCAGAAATCAGTTCAATATCATGGTCAACAATACCCTGGATACCAAATTGATCCTGGAACAACAATAGCTCCAGGGAAACAAGGGCATGAAAAAAGCGGTATGGAATACCGCTTTTCAAAAATTACAATGTGTTGATCCCCTACTCTTTAGGCGTCTCAGGATTATCTTTTCGGGATACCAGGGCTTGCTTGCTCAGGCTCGCGAGATTGAAGTTGGGATCGGTTTTCAGGGCCTCATCGATCAATGCCACTGCCTCATCTATGTTGTTTTTGTCCTGATTGTACTGCAGCAAACCTTTAAGGTGCAGAAATGCGGCCTTAAGTGAAACCTCATAAGGCTGCTGCCGCTCGTAAAAAGCGTACTTCATATCTTCTTTGGCGTTGGCAAGTCCATATTCTATGTCTGTTGTCGCCCCGGCATTATCTCCGGTTTGTATCTTTAAATCGGCCAATTCATAGGCCAAATAGGGATTTGGATTTCTGTCGTACAATAATTCGAACTGCTCCAAAGCCCGTTTGGGCTGGTTCAATGCTTTCAGGGAAATCGCTTTGACTTGTACCGCCAAATCGGAATCCGACTCGTCCTTCTCGATCCCGATGGTATTCAAGGCCTGTAAATGCTGGTTATCGTTGGCGTAGATATATGCCAGGGTATCTGTCCTTTCCTTTGAAGGTGCAATGACGTTCAAGTGGGTAAGGGCACCGATCACCCCAATGACATCACCCTGAAACCGCATTTCCTTATAGTACGCCTCGAAGTGTTTTTGTAGCTCGCTCTTGGTCTGGGCATTTGCATTGATGCCCATCATTAAAATGATGATAATCGCAATACGTTTCATGTTTGACTTATTTTGGTGCGCAAAACTATTAAAATAATTGGTATTCGACTGTTAACGAACCCCATAAATAAGCAGGGATAGGTTCAATTATGTGATATGAACCGCTGCGGTTGGGGTTGCCATAAAATCTGTAGCCAATAAGATGTAAAAAAGGATGCCCTAAGGCATTCCTGAACTATTAAGGTCTTGTGGCACCGTTAAGGCGACAAAATATGATCTTCGACTTGAAATCCTCTGATCATTTGGGAATAAAATGCAATGCTTCGCTGATCTTTGTCGATACAGGACACCAAGAACTCGTATAAATTTCGATACCATAAGTTCGTAGGAAGTGTAGGCAGCTCTGTATTGACCTTGTTGGGGTCATATGCAGAATCATCGGTAACAATGTTCATCTTGATCCTTCTCCTATGATAGTCGATGGTTACATCGGTAGCATTATAATGTTTCATGATAAGGGTTTCATGCAACGATTTCAGTTTTTCAGGGGCGTTTTGCGCAGGAATGCTCTTGCTTATAAGACTTTCGACTTCCTTTAAAATCCTACCGCCCAATCTTGAATTTTCCATGGCAATATTTGTTTTGATTTATAGGAATAAAGTTACGGTTCCATCGATGAAATGCATGGCGCCTTAACATACTGCCGCCGACTTTGTTGTGAAATGTGTTGATTTCGTGGTGAACTAGGTTACAATTGAGGTTTGGTATACGAACATTTTAACATTGGTTAGGGCGGGCGATGCGATTTTTTTTCCTTTTGTTGCCTTTACGGGACAATACACCGGGGGCTGAAGGTTTCTTTTTTGGGCTTCGGCTCGATAATAGTCGGCTTTTGCGGGATGGCAGGGGTAGACCCCATTGAAGGTTTCGTCCCACCAATCGTACAGAATAATATGTTCCAAAATCCGAACGCAATCGTTTTGATGGATAAGGTTTACTGGGTCCTGCCCATTTTCAAGGTCCTTCTTGCCTGTCAAATGATGGATGGGATGCCTATCGGCCCCAATGAGCCCACCAAATCTGACTACAGTGGCCTTTATTGTTAATTCATCTTGAAAGAGCCTTTCCACTGCCAAGAGTTGGCTGCCCGATTCGGAGGACGGTCGAGGGATGGTGGTTTCGGTCACTTCACCTTCCAGGTTACCATAAACCGAGGTGCTGCTCACAAAAATGACCTTGCCGATGTCAGAAGTTTGTATTGCCTTGAGCAGGAAATTCATTTTCATGATGTAGTCTTCCTGCTTATGGCCCCTTAATTTTGGAGGGATATTGACGATCAAGATTTCGATGCCCGATAAAAAGCCACCCAGGTCGCCCAGTACTCCTTTTTTTGTGAGGGAAACCAAAAATGCATCGATTCCTTTGTGTCGGAGCATTCCTATCTTTTCTTCGGAGGTGGTACTGCCGTGTATTCGAAATCTTTTCTTGAGGAGGGATTCTGCCAAAGGAAGGCCCAACCATCCACAACCTAAAATGCCTATGTGGTTATTCAAATTTGAGGGTTTTAATGACCAATACCGCATCATTCAAGACAAATGGCATGGGTATGCTGTTCACGGGACGCTCAGGAATCGTGAATTGGGGGTTCTCCAAAAGGTCGTTGGAAGCTTCGTAAATGCTAAGTTCGAAAATAGAATCGCTGGGGAAGCTCAGTTTCAAATGGGTCGGTTCGTTGTTGCTGATGTAGTGGGTAAGCAACTTGCCCCCTTTCCTGTTTTCCAAATAGTACTCCGATAAAGGTACGTTGTTGACCAAGGCCGATGAAATCGCCACCTCATTGGTGAACAGTTCGAGCCGGTTCACCGGACGCTGATGGCTAATGGTCAGTTCCAGCCAGCGTTGATCGCCGATAATGGTATCTTTTTGGGTTTTCACCATGGGGGGCGCAATCGGTTTCATGGGGGCAGCTGAAACAAAACGGAAGCCCGACCCATATTTACTGCTGAGGGTACGCCCTGAAAGTAGATCGGGCGACTTTTTGTCCTTGCCGAGGAATTGGTCGTTCCAATCGATCGGCACATGGTCGTAGGTCGCCCATTTGGAGGTATTTTGGTCGGTGTCAAGCACGTACAACAAACTGCTGGGCTTCGCCCGATCTGGGGTAAAATCGGCGTTGAAATGGGCAACGAGCATGCTTGACAAAAACAGAAGAAGTCCCAATGAGGCCCAATGATTCTTGTTTTTATAAAAGGAGAACAAAGGAAGCAAAAGTATAAAGGTGAGCGTTGCAAGCAGGGTGGAGGCCACCATCATATTAAGCCCCAAGCCCACTGGAAACATTTTTACGAAGGGGGCATAAAGCCATAATGCGGGCAGGGCAAGGAGCACCAATATGTAAGGATTGGGTTCTTTTTGATTCACCAAAATCAATAGGGAAGCCAACAAGGCAAAAACCGGAATGATGAAAAAACTTGCTCCGGGCAGGTAACAGGCCACCCCATAGCAGATGGCCAACCAGACCACCAAAGGCGCAATAAGCAGGTTTGGAGCCGTAATGGATTTGAATTTATGGTAGATCCAAAAGCATACCGAAACGGACATCAAAACAAAGGCCAGTATGTAGGTATAGCCGTTATAGGTAAAACCATGGAGCATGTCGCGATATTCCGGATAGATCCATTGAAGCACACGATAACTATAAAAGCCTATCAGGCCATTGATTCCCAAGGCGATCAGCATGGGTAAAAAGCCCTTGAGTGATGGTCGCAGGGTGATAGTTTTTTTTCGAAATCCCATGAAAAGAAGTAGCCCTGTCATCAGAACGGCCAATACCCACATGAGCCATATCCAATCGAAAGGGTAAGATACCAGCTTGAAGAAAGGCATATTGAAATAGACCATGTCGTTCAGACTTTTCAACCCATCGAGGTCGGCTTCGCTGAAGTGGTGAAGGAGCGGCATGAGGTAGGTGCCTTGGTGTGCCAAGGTTTTCCGATCCAAGCGATCATAATTGTCTCGAACCGTATGGTAATCGAAATGATTGTCAATAAAGGCAAAATTAAATCCTTCTATGTCGCGGTCTTCCCGAAAAACGGTAAGATCGGTGTCATTTGGCAACATCTTGTAGATGCTGTACACCAAGGAATTTGCTACAGGAAAATGAGTATCGGCGGCCGTAAACTCTTTGATCAGGTTGGCATTTCCCCTGTTGGTCTCGATGAGCATATAACTGGGTCCGCCACTCCCCCGGGCCTCGAAATTGAGCACTAGGCCTACTTCCCTGGCCCAAGGATGTTGATTTACGAAAAGGTCGGCCCCATTAAGGCCGAGTTCCTCAGCGTCGGAGATAAGGATGATGATATCATTTTTCGGGCTTTTATGTTCCGCTAAAAATGCCCGGACCCCTTCTAAAATGGTAGCAACGCCACTGCCCGCATCACTGGCCCCCAAAGAGGAGTGCGGATTGCTGTCATAATGCGAAAGCAGCATCAATGCCTTACCGGAACCCGATCCCTTGATCCTGGCCAAAATATTGGTCGCTTTGCTTAAATTGCCCCAATCACCGGCGGTATTTCCCTCCTGTAAACTCGTCTCAAGCCCCATTTTGTCCAATTCGGACCGGATATATGACCTCACCGTTTCATGAGCCGGAAATCCTACCGCATGGGGCATTTTTGCAATTTCAGACACATGTTGCAGGGCCCTATCGGTTGAAAAGGAAGTGTCCTCAAGGTCCAGATCGGGTCCATAGCTTGGCATGGCCGATCGAAAAGTCCAATAAATGGCCAATAGAACGAGCAAAAAAGTAAAAATGGACGGGAATTTATTCATGGGCACAAAGTTCTTATTTTTTGGTTGGTTTCCGCTTCACTTTTCAAAGGCAAACTGTATATCGGGACAGCACAAAACCATTGTTTCCCCAAAAAGTACAGGACTTAAAAGTATGACATTCTTATGGTTCAAGGCATTAGGTCGATATTTTTTAGGCTGTTTGGGAAAAATTCCTATCTTTAGAAATCAACCTAAAACCAATCAATATGGGAATCAAGAGTTTTCAAGGCATCCGAAAGGCATTTAAAAAAGAATACCACGCCCCTATATTGGTATCGGATTATATGACCAAGAAGTTAATCACCTTTAGGCCAGATCAATCGATTCTCAACGTCATGGAATTGTTCACCAAACACAACATTTCAGGAGGGCCCGTTTTGGATGATAATGGATTTTTGGTGGGAATCATTTCTGAAGCGGATTGTATGAAACAAATATCGGAGAGCCGTTATTTCAACCAACCCATTTTGGATAAGGACGTGGAAAGTTTTATGACCAAGGGTGTCGAAACCATTCCACACGACATGAGCATTTTTGATGCCGCCGGGGTATTTGTAAAGCACAATAGAAGAAGGTTGCCCGTGATGAAAGACGGCTTGCTGGTCGGGCAGATCAGTCGCAAAGATATCGTGGTCGCGGCCCTGAAATTGAACGCCCAGAACTGGAAGTAACAATCTTTGAATGTAGGATGATTGTCATTCCCTTTTTACGATCATATAATAATCGTTGTCCAGGGGCAGATAACCAAGATCATATATGAAGTAATAGGTCGTACCTTTTTTAGTAGTGTATAGGTTGGTGATCATATCAAAATCGAATCCTTTGTCCAATAATCGCGTCCGGGAAGTTCGGGTTTTGCCCTCCCTCAATTCAAAGCTGTCGAGTATCCTGTAGTTTTTACGCAAACGATTATTGATGTTGCGTATCAGGTTTTTACTGTCTTTGTTGACCTTATTGTGATAGGCGTTTCTGCAATGGTCTGAACAGAACTTTTTATCGATCCTACCCAAAATTTCGTTTCCGCATTCCAAACAGCTCCTTTTCAACTTATTGTCTTTTGTAATTGAATTTTACTTCCTGTTCCGTTCCGTCCTCCTCCACGATGACCACATACAAATTGATTTCATCATCGCTGATTTTTTCAAAGGTAAATCCGTCAAAATAAACATAGGCGGTATCGAGCTTCACCAAGGGGAAGCTTTCCATTTCATCCTTTTCTTCCCATGCTTTCAGATCGGCGTCAAAATGCCTCAGTTGCAACAGCAGGGTATTGCCGGTTTCCCGAATATGTCCAAGTTCATAGAACCGCACCTTATCGTCAACGACCAACTTAAAGGAGAACATCATCGAATCGCCTATGGGCGGACTCCAGATTTCCTCGGTAATACCTCCGAACGCCGTTCCCTGCCAATGCCCGGCAATCCATTCCACATCGACCAAACTTGCCCGTGGGGAAACATGCCCATCGGTATAGGTTAGGGTATGTTGCGCCCGGCCTACAATTGAGAATAAGAAGAGGTAAAAGACAATACGGTTCATGGTTGCTGGATGCTTTGCACAGACAAGATACAAAAAAACCGTTTACAAACGACTAAGCCGTTATCCATCGATTTCGATATCATATTTCGCCAACAGGCCCAAGAGGCCTTCCTTGGAAAACTTTGTCTTTTTGAGATTGTTTTGCGAAGGGTCGAACCGGTAATTATAGGCCGTCCTGAAGTCGGCGTGGTCGAGTTGGGTATTCATGAAGAGGGCCCTTTGCAAATCACAATCATCGAAACTGGCATCTGTCAGGTCCGTATCGGTAAAATCGGCCTCGATCAATTTGCAGCTCACAAAAGAGAGGTACTTCAATGACATGCCATAAAATGAAGCAAAGTTCAGGGAACATTCCTTAAAGCGAAAGGAGCGTAAAAAGGGGTTGCACGCTTCCAATTTTATGCCGATCATCTTGCAGCCGGTGAAGGTCACCTCATTGAAGATGCTATGGGCCACGTTGACATTGCTCAGGTTGCAATCGATAAATTCACATTCGATAAAATGCTGGTTGTCCAAAAAGCCATTCGACCAGTCGCAACCTTCAAAGATACAATGGTCATATTCGCCTTTCGGGAGGCGCTCCAGGGTATAATTTTTACCTTTAAAAGTTTGGTCGGCAATATAATCTGACATGGTTCATCTTTAAAATGGTCCCAAGTGGTTTTTTGCTTCAGGGTGTACCTGCACCAATGATGCGATCATTTATTCACGGATAGGATAACGGCAGGTAGCCCCAAGGTTTTATAGGTCTCGTTGTAGTCGTTCATTTCGGTCTTCACAATGGCATCGCGCTCAGATGCGTAGGTGTTCCAGAAAGCGAGAAGGTCTGTCAATCGTTCTTTTGCGCCCTGGGTGACCTTTGGCTCGGCGGCATCTACATAGCTCTTGAGTTCCATGAACTCGGCGTTGAGCTGGTTGTGGTAATTGATGACGTCCTGAAATGTTTTTTGTTTGGGCTGGATGAGGTTTTCCTCCCAGGTATCGATACGTTTGATCAACGATTTTCCTTTTTCCACCAATCCTTTCGCCTGTCCATTTTCCTTCAGCAGTTTGGCATAGTGCTCCAATTGCGATTTTACCGACCGCATCTGGGTCACCGATTCATGTATGCTTTTGATGGCTTCCTCAATCTGTCCCAATACCGCCTGCTGCTCTTGATAGTCGGCAAGGGATGCGGTCACTTTCGGATTCGGCAGGATATTGACTTCGGTCTCCACGGTAGTCCCTTCCAGGGTCAATTGGAGCATATAGGTGCCCGGACCAACACGCGATCCACTATAATCGCCGTACACGAACACCTTTTCCACTGCGGGCAGGTCATCCTTTCTAAAATCCCACGTAAAGCGGTTATAACCTTTTTTGGAGGGCAAGGTATTTGGCTTCGATGGGCCTCCCGGCCATGATTTAAAGTCCTTGTCTTTTTTATTGGAATAAGAGCGAACCAATTTCCCCTGATGTAGCACTTCCAGTTTCAAGTCGAGGCTATCCGCATCCTGCTCCAAATAATAATCAAATGTTACCCCCTGTTTCGGATTTTCACCCAGCCCTGGGACCGGTTTTTCGGTACTGCCGCCAAACAGTAAATAGGTGTCTTTGGGTTTGATCAGGCCGACCGTCGATTTTGTAGTATCAAGGTTTTGGAGGGCCCCCACATCATCGAGGATCCAAAAAGATCGACCTGCGGTGGCGGCCACCAGATCATTGCCCTGAAAAATGAGGTCGTTGATAGGGACCACCGGCAGATTGAGTTGCAGGTTTTGCCAGCTGAGTCCGTCATCCAAGGAAATGAAAAGTCCGGTTTCGGTACCGGCATACAACAACCCTTTTCGCTTTGGATCTTCTCGCACCACACGAACAAAGGTATGCTCGCCTTGGATGCCGTTCACGATTTTTGTCCATGTGTTGCCATAATCTGCGGTCTTGAATATGTATGGGGCCAAGTCCATTTGTTTATATCGCATGACTACTGCATAGGCCGTGGCCGGTTGATGTGGAGAGACTTCGATGCTATTGATGATGCCTTCGGCCAAGCCGCTTGGCGTTACATTTTCCCAATTATTGCCCCCGTCTTTGGATATATGGATCAATCCGTCATCACTGCCGGCCCATAGCACGCCTTTTTCATGCGGAGATTCCACCAAATACATGAGCGTATTGTAATTTTCACCCCCTGCGGCCTCATTGGTATAGGGTTTGCCGCCTGGACCTTGTTTGCTTTTATCGTTGCGGGTAAGGTCTGGACTGACCACGGCCCAGCGCTGTCCGCCATCGGAAGATTTAAAAACGACGTTTCCCGCATGGTAAATGGTATTCCTATCATGGGGAGAGCTGATGATGGGCGCGTTCCAGTTATAGCGATATTTAAAATCGGCCGGGACATTGCCCAAGTTCAGTTCGGGGTACTCTTTGATCGACTTGCCTTCCCTGGACGCTTTAACCCACCTTTCGATGATGCCTTGATAACAGCCCCCGTATATTACTTTGGGATTATCGGGATCAAAGGCCAAATAAGCACTTTCACAACCGGCCACCGAATACCAATCTTTCCAATCGATGCCCATGGTGTTGGTCCTGCTCGCTATGGCGATCGCCGAATTGTCTTGCTGCCCTCCATAGACCATAAAGGGTACCTGATTATCGGTGATCACCCTATAGAACTGTGCGGTGGGCTGATTTTCCTGGGTACTCCAACTAGTCCCCCCGTTGTTGGAAATATTGGCGCCCCCATCATTGGAATTGATCATTTTTGAATTATCGTTCGGATTGATCCATAAATGGTGGTTGTCGCCGTGCGGTGTTGAAAGGGGCGCAAAGGTTTTTCCCCCATCGATCGATCGGGTCATCGGTGCGTTCAGCACATAAACCTTGTTCTCGTCCTGTGGATCTGCAAAAATTTCCATATAGTACCAAGATCTGGTAATGTTGATACGGTCTTTGTTGATCTGTTCCCACTTTTTGCCGGCATCATCGGATCGGTACACCCCGCCCTTTTCACCATCGGCCTCGATGACCGCGAACACGCGTTCTGGGTTTGCGCGTGAGACCGAGATCCCGGCCTTGCCAATAGCCTCTGGCAGTCCTTCCTCCATTTTCTTCCAAGTGGCTCCGCCATCAGTTGATTTATACAGTGCCGAACCCTTTCCACCGGATTCGATGGTCCAAGGAAACCTCTGGTGCTCCCAAAGGGCTGCATATAGAATCATCGGATTTTTCATATCCATGGAAAGCGATGAAGCCCCGGTCCGGTCATTGACATAAAGTATTTTCTCCCAAGTTTTCCCGCCATCCAGGGAACGGTAAATGCCGCGATCGGCAGAAGGGCCATATTGTGCTCCTTGTGCAGCGACAAAAAGTATATCTGGATCTGTGGGATGTATGATCACATCGGATATATGGCGCGTATAGTCAAGTCCAATATGATTCCAAGTCTTTCCTCCATCGATGGATTTGTAGACCCCATCGCCCATGGAGGTCATCACTCCCCGTGCCGCATGTTCCCCCATGCCCACCAGCACGAGGTTGGGATTGCTTTCCGAAACCGCAATGGCCCCGACGGTACCCGTCTTGAACTGGCCATCAGAAATATTCTTCCAAGAAATGCCATCGTCGACCGTTTTCCAGACCCCGCCACCGGTGCTGCCCATATAATAGGTCATTGGCTGGCCAACGACCCCGCTGCAAGCGACCGATCGCCCCCCACGGAACGGACCAATGTTACGCCATTTCAGGCCATGGAACATCGAATCGGTGAGTGCCATACTGGGACCGGGATTTTTTGAATTTCTTTTTTGGGATTGGCCCAAGAAGGGAACGATCAATAGGGCGAGGAGCAATAGTCGCATACATTTCATTTTGGATGGTTTTTTGGAATTTATCTTGTGTTTTGGTTGACTTGGCAAGCCCTAATTTTGGCCTCCGCTGCGTTCTGGGGTACGGGGTACGGGCCAGGTCGCCTTTTCGCCCGACCTGGGGTTGATGCCCAAAACGGCCTTTTCCCTCGAGGTTTTCTCTGGATCTTCGCTGGCCATATAAGCCATGATGGCGGTGAGGATGGCATTGTTGCGGACTTCGTCGAACACGATTTTGTCGTAGGTATCAAGGTTGGTATGCCAGGTATAGGTGCCGTAACTCCAGCTCAGGGAACTTAAGGAGAATGCAGGGGCCCCCACGGCCACAAAGGAGGCATAGTCAGAACCTCCCCCACCAGGGGTGCCCGGAAAGGTGGTCTCGATATGTTGGGTGATTTCCTTGGGGACGGCCTCAAGCCATCGACCTATGTAATCATAGGAATGTAAAAACCCCTGCCCGGAAATTTGAACGACCCTTCCCGTACCGTTGTCCTGGTTGAACAGGGCCTGAAGGCCGGCTACTACTTCCGGATGGTCTTCCACGAAGGCACTGGATCCGTTGAGCCCTTGCTCCTCACTGCCCCAATGGCCTATGATTATGGTGCGCTTGGGATTTGGATATACTTTTTTAAGGATCCTGGCCGCTTCCAACATGGTAATGCTTCCCGTACCATTGTCGGTGGCACCCGTTGCCCCGTCCCAGGAATCGAAATGCGCGGAGAGCAGTACATATTCATTGGGCAGTTCCTTGCCGGGAATGGTGGCGATGGTATTGAAGGTGGGAACGGTGCCCATATCTTCGGATTCTGCGACTACCTTGATCTGCGGGTTGTCGCCATGTTCTGCCATGCGGTACAGCATGCCGTAATGTTCGAGGGAAAGATCAACCACTGGAATTTTTTTGGTGTTCGCACTGAATATCTTATTGGCGCCGAAACCTTTTGACCAAAGCGATTGAATGATACCGACGGCCCCTGCTTTTTCCAAGGCCTGATTAATGTTGCGGGAGGTATACCCCGTATGGTCGATGTTTTGGTCCCATGCTTCCTGTTGGGCTTCGCGGGCCTTTTTCATTTTTTCGAAAGATGCTTCGGTGGCGAATTCCTCCCAATTATAATCGGGACGTCCCGTTGGCTGGGGCATGGAGACCAATACGAATTTACCTTTGACGTTGGGCAGCCATCGAACGAAGTCAAGGGAGTCTGCGATGATCGGCATGGTAATCAGGGAGGCGGTTACCCCTTTCTTCGGGGTACTGGGGCTCCAGGCCAATTGCATGCCATTGAGCGATACGGTTCTAGGGGATACCAG
>JBATHI010000103.1:0-6374 GCA_049666645.1 Flavobacteriaceae bacterium
TGCTTTGATATTGGTGCCGAACAACTTCAAGTCGAGTTGGTCATCCGAAGTAAATTTTGTGGTCACTGCCGGCATAATGCCTTGCCATTCAATTTTCATTTGGTATTGGTTTTAATTTGAACAATAAGTTATTCCGTGCCAAATTTATACACGCAGGTTGAGGTGTATTTTTCCCCGGGCCGCAGAAGGGTACTGGGAAAATCGGGCTTATTGGGAGAATCGGGAAAATGCTGGGTTTCAAAACAGAAGGCACCTTTATTCACATAGGCTTTGCCGCTTTTTCCAAGCTCAGATCCGTCCATGAAGTTGCCCCCATAGAACTGTACCCCCGGTTCATCGGTATAGACCTCCATGGTTCGGCCACTCGAAGGCTCCAAGACTTTTGCGGCCAACACCAAGCCTTCTGCGTTTTTTGGGCCGTTGTTGAGCACATAATTATGGTCATAACCCCTGCCTTTTGATAATTGTTCATCTTCCATGGCGATATCCCTTCCGATCGATTTTGGTTCTCTAAAGTCGAATGGGGTGCCCGCAACTTCCTCTATTTTTCCGGTAGGGATCAATCCCCCGTCAACCGGGGTATAGGCATCCGCATTGATCATAACGATATGATCGTTCACATTGCCGTTCCCCTCCCCTTTGAGATTGAAAAAAGAATGGTGGGTAAGGTTCACTACTGTAGGTTTATCGGTCTCTGCCTGATAGCCAATCTTCAGTTCATTCGCATCGGTCAGTTCATAGCTTACCTTCACCGACAGATTGCCGGGGTAGCCTTCTTCCATATCGGGCGATATTCTGCTGAAAACGATGTAATGATCGTTGTTTTCATCGACTTTCCAGACCACACTTTCAAATCCTTTAATGCCACCATGCAGGTGGTTTTGGTTGTTGTTGACCGCCAAAGGATATTCAGTGCCATCGATGCTGAATTTGGCATTTCCTATCCTATTCCCGTACCTGCCTACCGTGGCCCCATAGAAGTTTTTCTTGTCGGTGTATTCCTTAAGGGTTCGATACCCCAATACCACATCTTCGAACCTTCCATTTTTGTCGGGAACCATGAGGCTGACTACCCTTTGCCCATAATTGGTGATGGTCAAGGTCATGCCATTTTTGTTGGTCAGTGTATATAAATGCACCGAATCTCCATCAATGACCTTTTCAAAGTCTTTTGAGTCGATATTCGACTTCGCTTGAATTTTCTGTTCCGGTTGGTCGTCATCCGATTTTTTTTCGTTGGACGGTTTGCATTGCACTAGAAAAAGGGCACACGATAAAATTGGAATCAAGATTCGGGAGGCATGGAACAGGTGTTTCATTTTATCGATATTTATTATAAATGACAAGATACTGAAAAACTCATAATCACTTTTAAAATAAATGGGGGAACCAATACCGGTGGATCCCACTTTCACAAAACTATGATAACAACCGAACTTATCCTCCCCGATTTCACTATTTTTGTAAAATCTTGACATTCAATTTCCACACCGATGAAAATCTTCTTATCGCTATTTTTAGGCTTGTCGTTAAGCTGCCATTCTTCACAGCAAATCACATCGGAACCTGCACAAGATCCAGCGGTTCCAATAAGCGCCACGCACTATGCCGAGATCATAAAGGAAGAAAATTTGAAGGAACAGCTCTATACCTACGCTTCCGATGAGTTTGAAGGCAGGGAAACGGGGAAGTCCGGGCAAAAAAAGGCGGTCGAATATTTGAAATCACAATATATCAAGCTGGGCATCCCGGCCGCCAAAGGCGGACAGAATTATTTTCAGCAGGTTCCCTTGGAAGTTGGGCAAATCCCCAAGGGGGAAATGCGCTTGAACGGCGAACAATATGCCCTCGGAGATGATTTCCTGACCTTTGAATCGATCAATGCCTCATTTGGGCAAATCGTCTATTTGGGCTATGGTATTGAAGATCCGTTATATAGCGATTATGAAGGCTTGGATGTTGAGGGCAAATTGGTTTTGGTAAAATTGGGCGAACCGTTCACTAATAATGGGCAATATGTTATCTCCGGCAACAAGGAAAAATCGGTTTGGAGCAATATGTCCGAATCCCTTGAAAAACGCATCAACATCGCTGCTGAAAAAGGGGCTGCAGGCTTGATCCATTACGACCCGATGAACTATTCCCGATTCAAGTCACGTTTCGACTGGTTGGATGAAAATGACAACGGTAGGATGCAGCTAAAGACTCCCGGAGATTCCCAATTTTTCAATGTGTACGTCGATACACCGCTGGCGAATGCGATATATCCTGAAATCGATTCGAGTGCCGATCCCAAAACCATTGATTTTAAAATTGAAATGGCCATTGAAAGCCAGAATAGGGAAATCAACTCCGAAAACGTGGTGGCAGTGATAAAGGGTGCCGAACTGCCCAACGAATATGTGGTCATCTCATCGCACCTAGATCATATTGGCATCACTCCAACCGGGCAAATCAACAATGGGGCAGATGATAACGGTTCGGGAACCGTCGCCTTGCTGGAAATCGCCAAAGCCTTTAAAGCGGCGGAGGCGGAAGGCCATGGACCCAAACGATCCGTTGTTTTCCTCCATTTCACCGGGGAAGAAAAGGGCCTGTTGGGCTCACAATATTATACCGATGTCGATCCCATTTTTCCATTGGAACAAACCGTTGCCAACCTCAACATCGATATGATCGGGAGAATAGATCCCAAAAGAAAGGGAGGACGTAATTATGTTTACTTGATAGGATCCGATAAATTGAGTTCTGAGCTGCATCGACTATCGGAGGAAGTGAACGACAAATATGCCCAGTTGGAACTCGATTATGCCTATAACGACATCAACGACCCCAACCGATTTTATTATAGGAGCGACCACTACAATTTTGCCAAAAACAACGTGCCGATCATATTCTATTTTAACGGAACCCATGACGACTATCATCGGCCGGGAGATACCCCCGACAAAATCAACTATGACCTACTTCAAAAAAGGACCCGTCTTATTTTCCACACCGCTTGGGAAATAGCGAACAGAAGAGACAGGGTATCGGTGGATAGGGCGACCAAATAAAATTACCAAGACTTCAAATTTTAAAATAAAGCCCTGCACTTCATTGAAGAAGGCAGGGCTTTGGTTATCGGGTGGAAGACCGGGCTCGAACCGGCGACCTCTTGAACCACAATCAAGCGCTCTAACCAACTGAGCTACAACCACCATATTAACGGGTGCCAAAGATAATTTTTTTTGAATGATCTATCAAAATAAATAAGGTCTTATTTTGAATCCCAAAACGTACATTTCCCGGTCGCGGTCGTAATGGTGAAACGCGGCTTTGAGGCCATTCCAAAATCGGACAAAAATCGACCAACTACATCATTTTAGCGTTTAAACACACAAAAAATGCCCTTTCACAACAATTATTATAGTGCGTCGAAGGCTAGGGGTATTTTTAGGCTTTAATCCAAAACCGAACAATGGCCGGGGTCAAATCACGTTTCTTTGCTTACTTCCAACAGACAGAGGCCTTCTCCCTTTTGCGATTAAGATTGCCGTTGCTGACACTAATGGCCACTGTGTTGATGCACGGCCAATCAAGCGAACAGCAAGAAGTACGGTCTAAGATCGACAAACTTCGTGCCGGAGCCGGCATTATGGTCAGTGATACCGTTTACATTGATTTATTGAACGAACTAGCCAAATCGCAACGCTACTTTAACACCGACAGCCTCCAGTTAGTTGCGGAGCAAGCCTTAAAATACAGCAGGAACGCTTCCTACAGATCGGGCGAAAGTTTTGCGCTCCTGAACCTCGGTGACTATTATTCGGACAAGGGAGAATTCAAAAAGGCCGTTTCGAACTACAAAGAATCCTTGAAGATCGCCAAAAGCATCAACAATGAACACCAAGTGCTGAGGATACTCAATAATTTATCCGGAGAATATGGCTATATGGGGGATTATGAAAATGCCTTGAACGGTTACCTGGAAGGGGTGGAATTGGCACAAAAAATCGGCAATAACAGGATGCTATCCATCATGAACGAAGATATAGCCAGTCTCTACGCTTCCCAAAAAGACTATGAACAGGCTTTGGAATATTATAAGATCGTTAAACGGATCAACGAAGAAATCAACCAAGAGGTCAATTCAGCGGAAACCTTCAGCAATATGGCCTCGTTGTATGCCGATATGGGAAAGTTGGAGTATGCCATGTTCAACATCAATACCAGTATCGCCACCTTCGAAAAAGAAGGCATTACCGATTGGCTTGCCTATGCCTATGAAGTGAAGGGCAAGATTTACCTCAAACAACAAAAATTCAAATGGGCCCTGTTCTGGTACAATCAAAGCGAGTTGCTGCATCAGCAATTGCAGGACGAACGAGGTGAAATAGATTTGTTGAACGGGATGGCAGAAGCCTATTTTGGATTGGAACAGGATAGCATTTCCAAACGATACGCGCTCAAAGCCTTCGCTATTTCCAACGGTATCAACTTTTTGGAAGGGCGTCAAAAGTGTGCAAAAACCCTTTACAAAATAAGCAAGAAGAACAACGAGTACGACACTGCCCTTTCCTATCACGAAATTTATCAACAACTTTCCGATACCCTTTCCAGAAGCGAAAATCAAAGGAGCCTGACGCTTTTAAAAACAAAGGTCGAACATGAGCGACAGAAGGCAAACCTTATCATAGAGAATGAAAAACAGTTGGCTACCCAAAGATCCTACGTAAACGCGGCACTCGCCATTTTACTGATTTTTGTCACGGTCACCTTTTTGGTACATCGAAGTGAAAAAATCCAAAAGAATCTCAATGCGGAATTAAAGGCCAAAACGAAAGATTTGGAAGAGAACGAGTTGGAGCTCACAGCACTCAATGAAACCAAGGATAAGCTGTTTTCGATCATCGCCCATGACCTCCGTGGACCTATCGGCGCCTTTCAAGGCCTTTTGGATCTTTTTAGAAATGGCGAAATGGGAAAAGAGGAGTTTATGGATTTCATCCCAAAACTGGGACACGACATAGATCATATCTCGTTCACATTGAACAATCTCCTCACCTGGGGACAATCACAGATGAACGGATCGGTAACAAGACCGACGGTAATCCCTGTGGAAAACATCGTGGAGGACAATTTCAATCTGTTGTCTGAAATTGCAGAGGGAAAATCGATCAAACTGGTAAGCAATGTACCCAGCAATACTTTGGCTTGGGTCGATGGCGATCAGCTCGATATCGTGATCAGAAACCTGATCAGCAATGCCCTTAAATTCACCAAATCAAATGGCCTGGTGTCGGTCGCAGCCCAGGAAAAGACAGATCACTGGGAAATTGCGGTCCGTGATACGGGAATAGGCATGCCCAGGGAGACGATGGATAAGATCTTCTCAAAAAACTCCAATATCACCACCTATGGCACCAACAATGAAAAAGGAACCGGTCTGGGACTTTCCCTATGTAAGGAAATGGTAGAGAAAAACAATGGCACCATCTGGGTCGACAGCGTACCGCAACAAGGAAGCTGTTTCTACTTTACCGTGCCCAAGGCGAAGAGCAGTTACCAGAAAGCGGGTTAAATCAGATCAATTGATCCAGACTATCCACCGCAACAAACCGTTCAGTGGTAAATCCTTCTGCATGTGCAACCCCCACGATACGACCCAAATCCCTGGCACGATAGGTTACACTGTCGATGAAGTTCTTACTGCTTATCGGCGTTTCGGGCTCCTTACTTTTTGGATCAAAAAATTGTGATCGATAGGCCATAATGGCCGCGTTCTTTTTTTCGATATATCCGGTTACATCGACCACGAAGTCGGGGTTGAGGTTTTTCCATTGAATGAAATGGTAGACCTGTTTGGGGCGCCATGGCTCCTGCCACTGATCGTCCCCTTCAAATTTAGTATCAATTTTTACCAAACCGCTTAAAAAACAGGAGTCGCTCACCAATTTACTCCCCTTGGCATGGTCGATATGCCGGTCTTCCACGGCGTTGCAAAGGACGATTTCAGGCCTGTATTTTCGAATCATCTTGATTACCTCGAGCTGGTGGCTTTTGTCATTGGTAAAGAACCCATCCGCAAATTCCAAATTCGAACGAAAGAGGACGCCCAGGATCTTCGCGGCTTCCTCTGCCTCTTGGTCCCGTATTTCGGCGGTGCCCCGGGTACCGAGTTCTCCCCTGGTCAAATCTATAATGCCTACTTTCTTGCCTTGGTCAACCGCTTTGGCGATGGTAGCGCCCGCACCCAATTCCGCATCGTCGGGATGTGCGCCGAAAACTAATATGTCTAATTTCATTTATGGTTATTGCTTAAATAGTTGGTCACTGATCATAATATTTTACCACTTCGAAAATTCTTGAAATAGGTGCTATCTGGATGTGGT
>JBATHI010000104.1:0-10222 GCA_049666645.1 Flavobacteriaceae bacterium
GCTTGGGGTGCTGAAACAATTGATCAAAGAAAACAAGGTCAACCCTGCCGATATCAAGGGCATTGGAATTACGAACCAACGTGAAACCACCGTGGTATGGGAGAAAAGTAGCGGAGAGCCCATTTACAATGCCATCGTTTGGCAGGATAAACGTACCGCCGACATCTGTGAAGAATTGAAGAATAGCGGTTTGTCAAAGCATGTACGTAAAACTACGGGCCTGGTCATCGATTCCTATTTCTCGGGGACCAAAGTGAAATGGATCCTCGACCATGTGAAAGGCGCCAGAAAGAAAGCGGAGAAAGGCGACCTTCTTATGGGGACCGTCGATTCCTGGTTGGTATGGAACATGACCAATCGAAAAAACCACGTCACCGATTACACCAATGCCTCCCGTACGATGATCTACGATATCGTGAATCTGAAGTGGGACGACAAGATGTTAAAAGCCCTCGGCATACCAAAAATAATGTTGCCTGAAGTGGCGCCATCCGCACACCATTTTGGGGATTTTGAGATTGATGGGGTGAACATTCCCATTGCCGGTATCGCCGGTGATCAGCAGGCAGCACTCTTCGGTCAGGGATGTTTCAAAAAAGGAACGGCAAAGAATACCTATGGTACAGGTTGCTTTATGCTGATGAACACCGGTGAAAAGCCCCAATTTTCTAAAAATGGACTGCTTACTACCATAGCCTATGGCCTGAACGGCAAGGTGAACTATGCCTTTGAAGGCAGTGTTTTTATCGCCGGGGCCGCGATTCAATGGCTTCGCGACGGACTCGGACTGATCAAGGATGCCAAGGAGACCGAGGCCTTGGCGAATTCGGTTAAAGGGGACAGTGACGTTTATGTGGTACCCGCCTTCGCTGGATTGGGAGCGCCTTATTGGGACATGTATGCCCGTGGGGCCATCTTTGGCCTGACCCGTGATACAAGCAAGGCGCATTTGGCAAAAGCGACCTTGGAATCGCTGGCCTACCAGACCAAGGACATCCTCAAAGCCATGGAAGAAGACTCGGGCCTCGAGCTCAAAAGCCTAAGGGTCGATGGCGGTGCTTGTGCCAATAATTACCTGATGCAGTTTCAGGCCGATATCCTTGATACCGAAGTGCATAGGCCCAAGGTCATTGAGTCGACCGCCATGGGCGCCGCATTTTTGGCTGGAATCCAAGTAGGGTTGTGGAAACAGGGCGATATCGACCAAAACCGGCCCATTGACAGAATATTTAAACCTACCTTCGACAGGGTAAAACGCAAACGCCTCTATAATAATTGGCGGAAGGCCGTAGAACGCACCAAAGGATGGACAAAAGATTGATGTTTCAGCCATGTCCCTATTTTAACTGGGAAACCAAATGCCGAACGCGTACAAACACGATTGTCTTCGGAAGCGGGTAAGTTGAATCATTGCAGTACAGAAATAAGTTATGAAAAACATTAAATTTTCCAACTTGGAAAGAACCAAAACCATCTCCAAACTGGTGAAGGAAGAGTTTGATTTGGTCGTGATCGGCGGCGGCATTACGGGCGGGGGCATTGCATTGGATGCCGCCTCGCGTGGCCTGAAGGTTGCTTTGGTGGAGAAAGGTGATTTCGCCTCGGGCACGAGCAGCAAGTCGACCAAGTTGATCCATGGCGGCTTGCGTTACTTGAAACAATTCGATTTTTGGTTGGTCAAGGAAGTGGGCTCCGAAAGGGCCATTGTACATCAGGTGGCCCCACATTTGGTCTTGCCCGAAAAGATGCTCCTCCCGTTGATCGAAAACGGCTCCTATGGCAAATGGTTGACCTCCATCGGCCTCAAAGTATACGATATTCTGGCCCAGGTCACCGGCGATGACAAACGAAAGATGCTGACCAAGAAGGAAGCCATGAAATTGGAACCGCTGTTGCCCAAAAAGATCCTGAACGGCGCCGGATATTATGCAGAATACCGCACCGATGATGCACGTTTGACCATTGAAAACATCAAAACGAGCCTTCGGTACGGAGCCGTCGCCTTGAACTATGCCACGGTGGAGGATTTTTTATACGATGAACAAAAGATCATCGGTGTGAAAGTGAAAGATGGTATATCGGAAAAATCGATCAACATTAAATGTAAATATGTCATCAGTGCCGCCGGCCCTTGGGTCGATGAACTGAGAAGCGTGAACCATTCCAAAAAGGGAAAACGCCTGCACCTGACCAAAGGGGTGCATTTGGTGTTTCCTTATAAAAAGCTGCCGGTGAAACAATCGGTTTATTTCGATGTGCCCGATGGTAGGATGATGTTCGCCATTCCCAGGGGCAAAATCACCTATGTAGGCACCACCGATACCAACTACAACGACAACAAAGATGTGGTGCATACCGATATCGCCGATGCCATTTACCTTATTTCCGCGGTCAACAATATGTTTCCCAGCATCAATTTGGAATTGAAGGATATCATTTCCTCTTGGGCCGGACTAAGGCCACTGATCCATGAGGAAGGCAAGTCGGCCTCCGAACTGTCGCGCAAGGATGAGATCTTCACCTCCGAGACCGGCCTGGTCAGTATCGCGGGCGGGAAACTCACGGGATATCGAAAAATGGCCGAAAGGGTGGTAGACAGGATCGCCAAAAAATTGGAGGAGGAATATGGCAGGGAACTGAAAGAATGCACCACGGATAAAATTCCCTTATGCGGTAACGAGGACTTTAAAAAATTCAAAAACGTCAAGAAATATATCGTCGAAATCTATGAGCGCATAAAACCTGAAGGCTTTTTGGAATACGACGCCTGGTTTTTGGTCACCAATTATGGAAAGCAAACGGAGACCATCCTTGAAATCTATTCAGGTCTGGCCGATAAGGACAAAGCGGTACGGATGGCCAAGGCCGAACTTCGATTTGGAATCGATTATGAGATGGTGCAGAACCCAATGGACTTCTTCATCAGAAGAACGGGGAGGCTATATTTCGATATCGATGGCATGCGCCAATTGATGGAACCCGTTCTGGAGGAATTCAAAGGTATTTTTAAAACCGATGAGGCCCAAATCTTGGCTTGGCGCGAAGCGCTGCGGCGCGAATTGGATT
Source organism: Flavobacteriaceae bacterium (assembly GCA_049666645.1). Lineage (GTDB taxonomy): Bacteria > Bacteroidota > Bacteroidia > Flavobacteriales > Flavobacteriaceae > Pelagihabitans. Next base: position 3,067 of record JBATHI010000104.1, read on the forward strand.
CGCATTCCAACTTTGCATTGCAAAGGGTTTAAATGCAGACGTAAAAATCATCAATCCAGTTTATCGGTGAGATCGGCAAATACCTTTTTTGCGTTTTTGCCTTCATAAAGTACGTCGTATACCGCATCGATGATAGGGGTCTTCACCTTTTTTTTGAAATTAGATTTCAGCTCATAGGCGCTTTTGGTCGCATAATAGCCTTCGGCGATCATTCGCATTTCCATTTGGGCACTCTTCACGGTATACCCCTTGCCGATCATATTGCCGAACATTCTGTTTCGGCTAAAGATAGAATAGCCTGTTACCAGTAGGTCGCCGAGATAAGCGGAATCGTTGATATTACGGTCTATTTTATGGATTCGTTTGGTATACCGCTTCATTTCACGGATGGCATTGCTCATCAGCACGCTCTGAAAATTATCTCCATAACCCAGGCCATGGGAAATACCCGCGGCTATGGCATAGATATTCTTCAGCATGGCCGCATATTCGGTGCCGATAATGTCCTTGGTAATCTTGGTCTTGATGTAATCGCAGCTCAGGTTCTTGGCCACCACGGCTGCATTTTTACGGTTGATACAAGCGATGGTGAGATAGGATAAACGCTCCATAGCCACTTCTTCGGCATGGCAAGGACCGGTGATGACCCCGATCTGGCCGAATGGGATATCATATTTCTCGTGAAAGTGCTCCCCGACGATCAGGCCCGATTCCGGGACAATGCCCTTAATGGCCGAAAATATAATCTTTTCCTTTAGGGAAACGGAGAGGTTTTGCAGTTCGCTATGCAGAAATGCGGAGGGGATGGCAAAGATCAGGATGTCGGCCCCGTTCACCGCAATGTTGATATCATCTGTCAGGTCCAGCTTATCGGTATCAAAGGTCACCGAAGTCAAATAATTGGGATTGTGTTTCTGAATCTTCATGAACCCGATCGCATCGGAATTTCGCATGTACCAGCCCACTTTGTCTTGGTTCACCAACAACACTTTGACCAGGGCCGTGGCCCAACTCCCGCCTCCGAGCACCGCAAATTTTGGTTTCTTTCGCATCATTTCCGATGGGGACTACCTCCCTTTTAGGTTATGCGCCAAAAATACACAATTTAAATATTGAATTATAAGTAATTGATTATCATAATATTAAATATATGGCACGGTGCTTGTTTATTATATCAAAACCTTAAACCCTAGCACTATGAAAGCAAAACTACTATTCGGAATATTATTGGCGGGTAGCTTGATGACTTCCTGTTACACCGAAGTGATTGTGGAAGAGGAGTATATCATGGAATCGGCATTCAACACAGACAGGGTTCTCCAATCCTATGACCTCTGGTATGTCGATATCAATGCTACGGAAGGCAACGGAGAGGTCCCATTTTTACAGCGCGCCTTTACCATTTCCTTTAACAATGGCACCTTATTCGCCAACAATAATTTGGCGGGCATCGGCAAAACGGGCAACGGTTTGGGCATCGATGTAGGATATTACAGTACTTTGAGGGGTACTGTGGAAATCGATCATGATATCGATGGACTCTGGTTGTTGGAAGTCTTTGCGGTCAACGGAAATACCATAGAACTCTACGATGGCCGATCGAATACCTCCTATTATTTAAAAGGTTTCCAACGCAATAATTTCGACTATGACCTCGTCTTTTACGACAATATCGACTATTTTTTGCAGGAATATGAGGTATGGGAAAAAACATATACAAGCGATGAAGGTGCGCTGAACGATTTTGATCGGGAGAATTATTTGCAGTTCTTTCCCTCCTATTTTCGATCGTCGGTGGATGAAGTGGGTACCGCCACGGGTGCCCTGCAATGGGATTTCGTCGGAGATTATCAGGTGTATGACACGGAAAACGATGAAACGCTCAAAACTTTAACATTGGCCTACGACTTTCTGGGCAATGATTACTTTGAACTGTACGTTATCAATGATGTAACCATCGAGTTATATCATGTGGCCAGTGGTACGGTTTACGAGTTAAGGGGAAGGGGTTACCAACAGTATTTGAAAACGGGAAAAGGCACAGTGGACAAAAAAAGGGCGAAAACGGTTCGTCCGATAATGAAGGTAAAGCGCTCAAGAGCACTTTTGAGTTCTTGAAACCTCGATTTAGGATGAATTTTTGAGACTGCGGTCACCATAGACAGCAGTCGAAACAAACATATTTTGGTTGGTTATTTAGTTAGGAACCGCTCTGAAGTCCCGACGGCCATTGGGATATTTGGGGCGGTTTTTTAATACCCAGTGATCATTTTCACCAGGTCGAAAAAATCCCGCTTTCTTTTCGAAGTGATTCCCCAATCCACAGGTACACTTTGGAATCCGTTTTCTAAACCTTCATCATTTCTCCTAAAGTCAAAAAAGCCCCAGGAAGCATAGGCCTTTACTGCCGATACCATATTATTGTCGGCATTATCGAAATCGTAATGATCGTCTTCGTTGAACAGTATGGGCTGGCCGTCATAACCAGAAACGGCTCTCGTCATGGTCACCATCTCACCTATCTTCCTCGGATCCTTTACGCCGTTGCCATGGAGCAATATAAAATCGGATTGGCGCACCACATTGGGTTTGGGAATTCGGCCGCCGCCATAACTGGTGCCGGCGAGCAGGCCAAAACCGTTCTTTTTTATTTTTTGCACCCTTGCTATGAGTTCATGTACCCTTTCGGGCTGTAGAATTTCATGATCGTACTCGATATCGCATTCATTGTTCACTTCCACAAGAATGTTGCGATAGTCTTTTTCGAGCAGCCAATGCGTGATGTTGTCGACCGCGCGGATCACGGCTGTCTCATTTTCCAAATGTTGGTCTTGGCCAAAATAAAAGTATCCCAATATCACCACCATGCCCAGGGTATCGGCCTGTTTTAATATCCTGTCGAGCCTTGATAGGTACTTCGGTCTCAATGCTCCCTTTTCATCGAAGGTTGAATTGATCCAACCTGCATTTCCATAGCCCATCGGACTGCCACCTTGAAGGTTCAAGGTGAAGGCAAGCAGGCCATGTTCGCGCCACGATTTCATGGCCAAAACGAATTCGTCGGTATTGCGTTCCGCATCCCAAATTCCAGTGTCCGGATATTGGAACCGCTCCCGGGTCTCCGGGTTCAAGTCATCAAAAATTCCCTGCACCATTCTTGAATTGAAGAGGAGGCCTTCAATGCGATGACCGTTCCAGGTACGGTCGTTGTAGGTAGGCTCGCCGTTGATATGGAATTGGTCGCCCACAATAGAAACCGAGGTTTGGGCCGGAAGGGCCTGGGCAAAGACCAACATCAATATGAACGGTTTTGGCGTCAACGAGAAATATGGCAGCTTCATTTCAACTTAAAATTTTATGTTTCCTTTTAAAGGCGGATGGATTTTCACCGGTCACTTTTTTAAAGGTACGGTTAAAGTACGAAAGACTTTCGAACCCGCAATCATAACCGGTTTCACCGATGTGCTGCCCCATCAAAAGCAACCTTTTGGCCTGACTGATACGATATTGGTTCAGGAAGCCGACAAAAGTGCTCCCTGTCGCTTTTTTAAAGTATCGGCAAAAAGCTTCGTTTCCCAAATTGCAGAGTGAAGCGACTTCCCCGACCTCGATTTTGCGTTCGAAGTGCTCATCGATATGGGCATAGACCTTTTGCAACCTTGCTTGTTGTTTTTTGTTGTATGTATTGAACACCGGCTGTTCATGCAACAAGACGAACTCTTGGCTTTCCGACAAAATCTCGAAAATATGCAGCACCTGCAGGAACTGCTGAAAAGGGGCAAGGGCATATAATTCCTTTAGTTTTGGGCCTACGACCGCTTTGGTCTCCCCCATAAAGGCAATGCCATGTTGTGCCCTATCGAAAAGCCGGAAAATCTTTGACAGCTCCGGGATTTCATTAAACACATTGTTTTTGAAGCCTTCCTTGATATGCAGCACCTCTTTCCTGTAATCGGTTTGAACCCCATAATCGAAATTGAGGTGCGGAATGTTCGAGCCAATGAAAACCAAATCACTTTCCACATAGGCCGAAATATGTTTCCCGACATGTCGGGTGCCATTGGCACCTTCAATGTACACGAGTTCATATTCCGGATGGAAATGCCAGAAAAACAAATCGTTGAGTTTCGGATTGTGCAACAGCCGAAAGGAACTTTCGGCATCCGGACTAATATTTTCGAGTTGGATTTTCATGTTTAAATTTAACGAAATTGCTCTTATTGATTTAGTAAAGTATTAAATATATCAAAATTGTTCAATTAATGGTCAATATCAAGGTTACGAAACCTAGGACATTGCCCTAATTTTATCCTATCGGAACAGCACCTAATTAAAAAAAACTTCATCATGCAAAACGGCAATACCAAAATAGAAATGGCCAATAAGGCCCACGAGGCGATTCCCGGCAATCCTTCCACCGCTACCAGCAGTAAGATCAAACTCAACGATCGTTCAAATAAGAAGCCATTGCGTGTTTTGAGCGAAGATGATTGGGCATTTTGGAAGCACAACGGGTATATCGTCATTAAAAATGCGGTGCCCAAGGCACAGGCCAAGGCAACGGCCGACTTCCTATGGGAGTTCGAAGAGAAAGATCCCAAAAATTCCGAGACCTGGTATGCCCCCGCCCGGGCCGAAATGAAGATGAAGGAACTGACCGGAACCGGAATGGTAGAGGTCTACAACCACCAACACCTTTGGAACAATCGCCAAATGGAGCGGGTCTATGACGCCTTTGTTGACGTATGGGGCACCGAAAAATTATGGGTCACCATCGATCGTGCCAACCTGAATATGCCCATGCGACAGGGCCATGAGTATAAAGGGTTCATCCATTGGGACTATGATCCCGAGACCCGCCCGCAAAACGTTCAGGGCGTATTGGCCCTGGCCGACCAAACCGATGAAAACATGGGCGGGTTTCAGTGCATCCCCTGGCTCTACCGCAACTATGATACTTGGAAATTGACCCAACCGGAAGACCGCGACCGGTTTAAGCCCGATGTTTCAAATTTGCAGGAGAAGATCGTAAAGGTAAAGATGGAGGCCGGGGACCTGCTCATCTTCAACAGCACGGAGCCACACGGCATTCGTCCCAACCGCTCTGTTGACAAGGTGCGCATCGCCCAGTACATATCCATGATGCCGGCCGAAGAGGATAATGAGGCTTTGCGGCAATGGCGCATCAATTCCTGGAAAAACAGGATTGCCCCTGAGGGTTATGCCTTTCCGGGAGATCCCAGAAACTGGGAACAGACCAAATATGAAACTGCGAAGCTGTCTCCGCTGGGGGAGAAATTGTTGGGGTTAAAAGATTGGTAGGTCCTCATTTGGGAATGTCCTGGAGGCAGGGTCAGACCATAGTTCAGGGATGGTCGTTCCGATGTTTCGGGAATAAGCCCTACCTTCGCGCCCTTAAAATCCAATGGCGTGAAGAAGTACCTAAATTTATTCGATTTTAAGCAGCAGGTAGATTATAAGACCGAAATCTTATCAGGTCTTACCGTGGCCCTGGCTTTGGTGCCGGAAGCCATAGCTTTTGCCCTGATTCCAGGGTTTTCGCCCTTGACTGGGTTGTATGCGGCCTTTGTACTGGCCTTGGTGACCTCCATTTTGGGAGGCCGTCCGGGCATGATTTCCGGTGCCACGGGAGCCGTGGCGGTCATCTTTGTGGGCCTGATCTTGGAACTGAAACGGAACTTTCCGGGCATCGAACCCGACACCATATTGAATTATGTGTTTGCGACGGTGATCATCGCAGGGATGTTGCAGATTGGGGCTGGATTGCTAAGGCTCGGAAAATTTATAAGGTTGGTGCCCCATCCCGTAATGTTCGGTTTTGTGAACGGCCTCGCCATCATCATCTTTATGGCGCAGTTCCCCAACTTATACCAAAAGGGGACCGATGCGCTTTTGTCCGGGGCACCCCTGTATACCATGTTGGGGCTGACCCTGTTGACCATGCTGATCATTTGGGGACTTCCCAAACTCACCAAGGCGGTCCCATCCTCCCTGGTGGCGATCGTAGTGGTCTCTTCAGTGGCCATAGGGTTTGGCGTGGAGACGCTTACCGTTGCCGATACCATGAAAGCAGGGCAAACGATCAACGGGGGTTTCCCCCCGATTTCGATTCCACAGATCCCGTTCAGCTGGCAGACCTTGGGAATCATCTTTCCCTATGCGGCCATTGTGGCCGGTGTGGGCCTGATCGAAAGCCTGTTGACCCTTAATATTATCGATGAGATTACGGAGACCCGTGGCAGTGGCAACAAAGAATGTGTGGCACAGGGCACAGCGAATATCCTTTCCGGTTTCCTGTCGGGAATGGGGGGTTGCGCCATGATCGGACAGAGTTTGATCAATACCTCTTCGGGAGCAAGGGCCCGTTTATCGGGCATTACGGCCGCTGTGATGCTGTTGGTCTTTATCATGTTCGGTTCAGGTTTGATCGAACGCTTGCCCATGGCGGCTTTGGTGGGCCTGATGTTCATGGTGGCCATCGGCACCTTTGAATGGGCCAGTTTCAAAACTTTTCGAAAAATGCCGAATTCAGATGTCGTGGTGATGGTGCTGGTTACTTTGATCACGGCCATCACACACAACCTGGCCATAGCGGTATTGCTAGGGGTGATTATTTCGGCCTTGGCCTATTCATGGGAAAATGCAAAACGGATCCGGGCAAGAAAATATATCGATGATCATGGGACCAAGCACTATGAAATCTATGGCCCGCTCTTTTTCGGATCAACGACCGCTTTTGCGGAAAAATTCGACGTGCAAAACGATCCGGAGGAAGTGATCATCGATTTTCGGGAAAGCCGTGTAGCCGACATGTCGGGCATAGAGGCCTTGAACAAACTTACCGAGCGCTATCTGAAAGTGGGCAAAAAAGTCCACCTCAGGCACCTCAGCAACGATTGTAAACAACTTTTGGCCAATGCCGATGATCTCATTGAGGTAAATGTCATGGAAGATCCCACTTATAAAGTGGCTGTCGATAAGTTATAAAGGTTCCTTTATAAATCGGTCATTGGCTTGGGGTTCCTCCAATGTCGGATGTAGGCCTCTGCATAGGCAAACCCCCCCCTCCATTCCCCTAAATTCTTCCATTTTGCCATGGGTGCCCACATAGTGGATTTCCATCTGCTGGCTCTTA
>JBATHI010000105.1:0-17581 GCA_049666645.1 Flavobacteriaceae bacterium
ATGCGGAACAACGCACCAATGTGAATGCCAGGATCTCCGTAAATGGAAACCCAATAGGGGCAATAGGCGCTTCGGGCTATATCCGATGGGCCAGTAACCATGAACAAAGCAGCGTTCATGTCAATGAGATATTGAACTTGAACGCCAACGACGTGATTACGATCCGCACTTATAGAGAGGCGAGCAACGGAGTCGTAAATTTCAGCGGAGTCAACGAATCGAGCTTTATGATCAATAAACTTAAATAGACAATGAAATCAATATGGTTCATCGCGATTGGATTTTTAAGTCTGGGTCTTTTTGGCCAGGAGGCGGTGCATAACTATGGCAACCTGAAACTGCATGATGATGGCATGGTGGGCTTTCATACCAATCTGGTCAACGATGGCAGTTTTGATGAGAATTTAGGCCTGATCGGATTTTATCGATCCAAAGGGGGATTAACCATTTCCGGGGCCTTTGCCCCTAGCTTCTTTGATTTCGAAACCGCTGTGGTCGGAGATCTTGATCTTGAAGTCTCCATCAATATCGATAATTCCTTGAATTTTATTTACGGGGATATCGATACGCCCAGGGAGAACAAAAATATTTATGCCCGACTTTCTTCAGAGGCCATCTACAACGGGGAAATGAACCGATCGAAAATCGATGGGCTTGCCGCGGTGGAAGGCCAAAAGTATTTTATTTTTCCCGTGGGCTATGGGAACCTTTTACGACCCCTTAAACTAACCTTCCTCGATGGCGCCTTCTTTGCCAAATGTCAATATTTGGATGAAAATACAGATTTTCCGGCAAGTTTTTCCGAAGGGTTCGATACCGAAAAAAAGGCTGCCGATCTGGGCGCGATCAACGCCGGTGAATTTTGGAATATGACCACCACCGGCATGATACAGATCGCCCTGGGATGGAACGCCGACAAATCCTTGCCACAGGGCATAAACGAATTACAAAGTGTCACCGTTGCAGGATGGCATAAAACGAACGGTCGATGGGACAATCTCGGAAATTCGTCCGTCGAGGGCACGCTGGACGAAGGATGGGTCACTTCAAAAAGCTTCAATGCCAACGACTACGAAATCTTCAGTTTGGGTTCCTTCTTCGATTATAAATCCAAGGAGCCAGACAACTACTTTATGTCACCCAACGGGGATGGCATCAACGATTTCTTCGTAATAGATTTACTTGAAAAACCCTCCAACAACAGTTTTAAAATATTCAACCGGGATGGACTATTGGTTTACGAAAAGGAAAACTATCAAAACGATTTCCGCGGTTATTCCAATCAAATCACCAATAAAAATAACTTGATGCTGCCCCCTGGTGTATATTTTTATCTGCTCGACATGCACGATACCGACCTCGAATATCAGGGCTACTTCTATCTTACCGATTGATCGATGCTTGCCTTAAAATTGGTGCAAAATCAATTGACATCCACATTCAAGTATATAAGTCCATTGCGAATTGCACAGAAATGTCTTGTTTGGGCGATCGCCCTATTGGAGGTGAATTCTGAAAATACTTCTTACCTTTGGGAAAGGTCAGTGGGCATCAAAACGCTGCAATCCCATGAAAAATTAAATTGGCAATATGAAAAGAAGATCCTTTATCAAAAAGAGTGGCATAGCAGGTTTTACGATTTCCGTTTGGCCTCAAATGGCCATGCCTTCCCAGGAAGAATACTCCATTTTGGAACTTATGGGAAAGGTAGACATCGAACTATATGGTAAGGGCATCAATTTGAGGAAGGAAGCCCATGATGCCTTCATGGCCATGAAAGAGGCTGCAGCCATCGACGGTATCGATATCAAAGTGATTTCGAGCTATCGCAATTTTGAGCGCCAAGAAATCATTTGGGAACGCAAATACATTCAATATACCGAAGAGGACAATATGGCTCCTTTGGCCGCCATCGACAAAATCGTGGAATATTCCACCATTCCCGGTACCAGCAGACACCATTGGGGTACCGATCTTGACATCGTGGACGGCAGCAAAAAAGTGGAGGGCGATGTTTTGGTCCCTGAATTATTTGGGGAGGGTGGCCCATATGCAGCTTTCAAGCAATGGATGGATGCCAATGCCAACGCCTTTGATTTTTATTTGGTGTATACCGATGACCCAAAAAGACGGGGATTCAAATACGAACCTTGGCATTACAGTTATGCTCCCTTGTCGGTTCCCATGTTGACCGCTTTTAGGGGCAAAAACATCCTGCAGTTGCTCGGAAAGGAAGATTTCATGGGAAGAGAGCATTTTACGACCGGGTTCATCAATACGTACATACGAGCTAATATCCTAGATATCAATACAAAACTTTTATAGGGGTTTTGTACCTTTCTGCATTGGACAACAGCAATCACCATGAGAAGAAGCAGTTGGAAAATTCGAATCGCAATAGGTCTGGCGATCGTGGCCTTTGCATTCATCAAACGTTGGAGCAGCAAGGAAGAGAATCCCTATACGGGCAGGGTTCAGACAATCAACATGACCGCAGATCAAGAAATCGCCATCGGCCTCCAGAGTGCCCCTGAAATGGCGCGTCAACATGGCGGCCTATATCCAGATCAACGACTGCAGAGCTACGTGAGTACCATAGGCAGAAAATTGGTCGATAACAGTGTGGCCCGGGAGACCCCATATCAATATGATTTTCATCTATTGGCCGATGCAGAGACCATAAATGCCTTTGCCCTGCCAGGAGGGCAGATTTTTATCACATACGCCCTTTTTTCACAATTGAACGAAGCACAACTGGCCGGGGTACTGGGTCACGAAATCGGACATGTGATCGGAAGGCATTCGGCCGAGCGTATCGCCGAAAGTGAATTCTGGCAAACGCTGAGCACAGGTGCATCGGTCGGAGGCGATATGGGCGACCTGGTAGGGGGAATTGGACAAAACACCTTATTGACCAATGGTCGTGGAGATGAGCTCGAAAGTGACGACCTAGGGGTGTTGTTCTTGATCCAATCGGGCTATGATCCCTATCAAATGATCAAGGTAATGGAAATCCTAAAGGCTGCTTCGGGTCCGAACAGGGTTCCGGAATTTCAAAGTACCCATCCAGATCCGGAGAACAGGATAGATAAGATCAAGGAATCCATTATCAGATACCAAGAGCAAAAATAAAGTTGTAGCAGCTATCCTGCCCATTGCATGTCCATAGAATTTTCAAAACGCAATTTCCGCCAACCGATATATCATCGATGAATCCCGGTCGTATGTTGCGATATTCTCGTTAAATTACCTTTACTATATTGGCAATCACATGGTTATTAACAATATTTTGTTATATTTACCAATCCCAAATACTTGAATCGCCTCAGATTTAACCCTTATAGCATACATTTAATGATTTAAATAAACTATAATGGGAACACTGGTACACTTTAGAAATCTTTACATACAAGCATTCGAGGATTGCAAACCAGAATTGGTGGTCGTTCTTTTGAAGGTCTATTCGGTCTTTTGTGCCTTAATGTTGTTCATGGCGGTGTATGCGCTCATGGACAGGGCCCTCAACGGATTTGAATTTTAATCGCTATTTATTTGCTCTTTTACGGGAACACTAACTGAGGTAAATAAATAAAACCAAAACCCCATAAGTACTATCTTATGGGGTTTCTTTGATTGATGAATAAACCTAGCCTTTCAAATATTTTCCCGAATCACGGCCAGGGCCTCTTTTGCATTAGAATGTTCGGCATGTTCTTGAATGGTCCATCCCTTATCGCATTTGCGTTTCAGATCTGCACCATTGGCGATGAGCAATTTTAAAATTTCGACTTGGTTATAGCGGGCCGCATAGATGGCAGGGGTCTTGCCCAACGATTTTTGGTTGATATCCTCTCCCAGTTCGATCATTTTTTTGACCGCTTCATAATCGCCTTGCACGATGGCCATACAAAAGGAGTTCAGTTCAAAACCAAGGATTGCCTTGGATTCCGTGGCAAGGGTAGCCGGGGTAGTTGCAGTTTCGCTAGCGGCCAATAAACCGCTTACCATTGTAAACAAAACAACGGCACATGTTAGAATCGTTTTTCCCATGATGAATGATTTAGATTGATGAATAAGATTGACTTATACAAATATAGACGTCGCCTATTGCCATTTGTTTCAGCCAAAACCGTTAATTCACTTAATTTTAACAGAGATCGGCAATTGTTTCACCTGAACGCCAAGCTGGTTTTAAAAAAAGGGGTATAAAGATGGATAAATAATGAAAGAAAAGTACTTTTGAATTCATAAGAAGCCAAAAGCCATGAACAAAAAAGTAATCTTGATGATATTGGACGGTTGGGGCAAATCGCCCGATCCCAAAGTATCCGCGATCGACAATGCCAAAACCCCCTTTATCGATTCGCTTTATACCAAATATCCGAATTCGAATCTACTGACCGATGGTATGAACGTTGGCCTTCCCGAAGGTCAAATGGGCAACAGCGAGGTGGGCCATATGAATTTGGGCGCGGGCAGGATCGTTTATCAAGATCTGGCAAAAATCAACTTGGCCGTCAAAAATAATACCTTAAAAGACGAGAAAGTTTTGAAAGCTGCATTCAGCCATGCCAAAAAACACAACAAACCCGTTCATTTTTTAGGCCTTTTGAGCGATGGTGGCGTACATAGCCATATCAAGCATTTAATGGGACTCCTCGATGCGGGAACCGCTTACGGACTGCCCAATATGTTCATTCATGCATTCACCGACGGAAGGGATGTAGACCCTAAAAGTGGCAAACATTTTTTGGAAGACCTTACCGATTTCTGTTCCTCCAAAACCGCGAAGTTGGCATCGGTCATCGGCCGCTATTATGCCATGGACAGGGACAAGCGTTGGGAAAGGGTAAAACTGGCATACGACCTGTTGGTGCACGGCAGTGGGGAGCATGCCACCGATATTTCAAAAGCGATACAAAGGAGCTATGATCTTGGGGTGACCGATGAGTTCATCAAGCCCATAGCGATGACCGATGGCAGCGGAACTCCGTTGGCGACGATTTCTGATGGGGATGTGGTGGTCTTTTTTAATTTCAGGACCGACCGCGGACGCGAACTCACCCAAATGCTGAGCCAATCCGATTTCCACGAACAGAACACCCACAGGTTGAACCTTTACTATGTGACCCTTACCAATTATGACGATTCGTTCGAAGGCATCCATGTCGTTTATGATAAGGACAACCTCTTGGAAACCCTCGGGGAGGTATTGGCCAAAGCCGGAAAAAAACAGATCCGAATCGCGGAAACCGAAAAATATCCCCATGTTACCTTCTTTTTTAACGGGGGGAGGGAAGTGCCCTTTGAAGGGGAAAAACGCATACTGTGTCCATCTCCCAAAGTGGCGACTTACGATTTAAAGCCCGAAATGAGCGCCTTTGAAATAAGGGATGCCATTATACCGGAGCTGAAAACAGGGGAAGTCGATTTTGTCTGCCTTAATTTCGCCAATCCCGATATGGTGGGCCATACCGGTGATATGGCGGCCGCCATCAAAGCTTGTGAGGTCGTTGACGGTTGTGCAGGTTCAGTAATCACCTCCGCCCTGGAAAACGGCTATACCACTTTGGTCATCGCCGACCATGGCAACTGCGAAACAATGATCAACCCCGATGGCAGTCCGAACACGGCCCATACCACCAATCCCGTCCCTTTGATTTTGGTAGACAACGATATAAAGCAGATCAAGGATGGGGTTTTGGGCAATATCGCGCCCACCATTTTAAAATTGATGGGGATTCCGCAACCCAAATTGATGGACTTACCGGCCTTGGTTTAGGCGGATCATACAATTATTTTACCTTTGCTGCCCATGATAAAATTGAAAACACCAGAAGAAATCGAACTCATCCGTGAAAGCGCATTGGTGGTTTCCAAAACTTTGGGGATGCTGGCCTCGGAAATAAGGCCCGGTGTCACTTCCTTATATTTGGATAAATTGGCTGAGGAATTCATACGCGAACAAGGTGCAGAGCCCGGTTTCCTCGGCATGTACGACTTTCCCAACACCTTGAATATGAGTCCGAATGCCCAAGTGGTACATGGCATTCCCAACAACGAGCCCCTAAAAGAAGGGGATATCATTTCGGTAGATTGCGGCAGTCTTAAGAATGGCTACTATGGAGATCATGCCTACACCTTTGAGGTTGGCGAAGTGGCCCCGGAAACCAAAAAATTGCTTAAGGTGACCAAGGAGGCGCTATATCTTGGGATTAGGGAATTCAGGGCGGGGAACCGTGTCGGCGATGTTGCCTTTGCCATTCAGAACCATTGCCAAAACCATGGTTATGGTATCGTGCGGGAATTGGTGGGCCATGGTCTGGGAAAAAAATTGCACGAAGGCCCTGAAATGCCCAATTATGGCAAAAGGGGCAGGGGTAAAAAATTTGAAGAAGGCTTGGTAGTAGCCATCGAACCCATGGTGAACATGGGTACCCGTAACATCAAACAACTCAAGGATGGTTGGACGATTCTTACTGCCGATGGCCGGCCCAGTGCCCATTTCGAACACAACGTCGCCATTGTGGACGGCAAACCCGAATTGCTTTCCACTTTTCAATATATCTACGATGCATTGGGCATCGTGAGCCAGGAAGAAGACGAGTTTCGGCAGAAAAAACTGCAATTGTAGCCCCAGTGCCCATGAAGCGCATCTTCAAAATCATCCTAAAGATCGTTCCCAGACCGATATTGATCAGAATGAGTTACCTTACCACCCCCCTATTGTCATTGGTGCTAAGGGGAAACAATTATACCGATCCCATCGATGGCAAATCCTTTAAAAAATTGCTCCCATACGGATATGAGAACCCCAGGGAGAATGTACTCTCCCCATCCACCTTGTCCTTGGAACGCCATCGGTTGTTATGGCTTTATCTGAAAAATGAGACCGACTTTTTCAGTGCCCCGTTGAAAGTACTTCATTTTGCGCCGGAACAGGCTTTTTATAAGCGTTTTCGATCGCTAAAAAACCTGAGCTACACCACCACTGACCTGAACTCTCCACTGGCCGATGTAAAAGCCGATATCTGCAACCTTCCCTTTGAAGATAACAGCTTCGACGTGATCCTTTGCAACCATGTTCTGGAACACATCCCCAACGACAAAAAGGCCATGCAGGAATTGTTCAGGGTACTTCGTCCCAATGGGTGGGGCATTTTTCAGATTCCGCAAGACCTACAGCGCACAACCACCTTTGAAGACCATAGCATCACCGATAAAAAGGAGCGTGCCAAAATTTTCGGCCAATACGATCACGTTCGGATCTATGGATGGGATTTTTTCGACAAGCTCAAAAGCGTTGGTTTTAAGGCAGAAGCGATAGCATATGGTGCGAGCCTATCTCCGGAGGAAGTTGAAAAATATCGCTTGGCCAAAGGGGAGGTCATCCCCTTGGTCCGCAAATAAGGTTTATTCAACCAGCAACGCCTTGAGTCCTGCGGTCATAAATTCTTGTGTGCGCCCTTGCTTATCGAGATACACGATATAAGCATCGAGCTCACTTTGCCCGGCCAGATATGCCATGGCTTCTTCCAAATCCATCGCCATAAAAGCAGTGGCAAAAGCATCGGCCGTGGCACAGTTATCGGCCAGGACGGTCACCCCTAAGGAATTTCCGTTCTTTGTAAAGCCCGTTTTAGGGTCGACGGTATGAACGAACTTTGTGCCGGTTAGCGGGTCAATACGATATTTACGGTAATTGCCTGAGGAGGCCAACGCCCTGTCCTTGAGGTAAATCATTATTTTAAGGCCCCTTCCATCTTCGATCTGTGGGTCATCGATCCCCACCAGCCATGGTTTCATTTTGAGCCTGTTTTCACCCTTTGATACGAGTTCCCCACCTACTTCCAACAGATAGTTTTGTACTCCTTTTTGATCCATCAACAGTGCCAAACGGTCGATGGAATAACCTTTTGCGATGGCATTGAAATCAAGATATACGTTGGCGTTTGCCTTGGTGATCGTGCCCTTGTCTGTAATATTTATTTTATCGAGCCCCACAAAAGCCAATAAACTATCTACCTTCAAACTGTCCATCGCCAATTCCGGTCCGGGGCCAAATCCCCAGGCGTTGACCAAGGCGCCGACCGTGGGGTCGAAATATCCGTTGGTTTTATGGTTTACCTCTTTGGAACGTTCCAAAACTTCCCTGAACATCTGGTCTACCACCACTGTGGTATCGCCTCGGTTTATTTTGGAGATATCGGAATCGGGGATATAGGTCGACAGGGATCGGTTGACGGCCGTGAAGACCGAATCGATCTCCTTTTGGTAATCTACTTTTTGTTCGGTCAGATAAATGATGTTGTAAGAAGTACCCAAGGCCGCCCCAACATTTTCGTTTTTGATCCATCGATCTGTCTCGGGGGTGCAGGAAACCATTCCGATCAACAGTAACATCGTTGCGAAGCCTTTCATATCAGATCTCTATTAATCCTTCATAATCGACAATATATTCCTCATCGAGGTACAGCGGCCTTTCAATGTCCACGGCATTGGCCAGGCCCACGCCCGCATAGTAGGTCTTCGCCTCGAATTTCAGCGCATGTGCTTTCATTTTTTCCATAAATACCTGGTCGTAAAGCTTGGGGTCTTGAGGATATGTAACCGTTCGAACGATGATAAAATGCAATTGCATCTCCTTGAGGCAAACGAACTGCGGATTTTTCTGCGGTTTGCTGTTCACGCCCATGAACTCGAATCCATCGGCCTCCAATTCCCGACCGACAATATTCATGGCCAATTGATATATCTCTTGTGGATTCAGTTCCCTCATCACTTGGTTACATTAAAAAACCGATACGTTTGCATATCGGTTTCTTTCTTTACCATGCCCTATTGCCATGGTTGTTGCATCAAACTTATTTAAAACGGCAATCACGGAATCAACCCCCGAAATCATCGAATCGGATATGCTCATCGGGAATCCCGAAATCCTCACCCATTTTTTGCACCGCTTTGTTCATCAATGGCGGGCCACAGAAATATAGCTCGATATCTTCGGGAGATTCATGTTTGCTCAGATAGTTATCTATCACACAATTGTGGATGAAGCCTACAAAACCGTCACCAGGGGCATCGATGTTTTCCTTGACTTTCCAATTGTCTTCAGGTAAAGGCTCCGATAACGCCATATAAAACTTAAAGTTCGGAAAATCTTTTTCAAGTTTCTTGAAATGATCGATGTAGAACAGCTCCCTTTTGGAACGTCCGCCATACCAGTAGGAAACCTTACGATTGGTTTTCAGCGTTTTGAACAGGTGATAGAGATGCGAACGCATCGGAGCCATTCCAGCTCCCCCGCCCACGTATAACATTTCAGATTCCGATTCATTGATGAAGAACTCGCCATAGGGGCCCGAAATGGTCACGGGATCGCCTTCCTTGAGGCCAAAGATATAAGATGAGGCTATTCCTGGATTTACGTCCATCCATCCATTTTTGGATCGGTCCCATGGTGGGGTGGCGATACGTACATTCAACATGATCTCCCTTCCTTCTGCGGGGTAAGAAGCCATGGAATAAGCCCTTTCAATAGTTTCTGGATTCTTCATGACCAATGGCCAAAGATTGAATTTATCCCATTCGGCCTTAAACTTATCAGGAGTCTCATGTTCTTCGGGATGGGCCGTAATATCGATGTCGGCATATTTCACCTCACAGGGCGGTATTTCGATCTGGATATAGCCGCCGGCCTTATAGCCCATATCTTCCGGTATCTCTACCACGAATTCTTTGATGAATGAGGCTACATTATAATTTCTGACCACTTTGGCGGGCCATTTTTTGATACCAAAGACCTCTTCGGGAATGGTGATTTCCATATCCTGCTTTACCTTTACCTGGCAGGCCAAACGGGCTCCGTGGTTCAGTTCTTTTTTGGAGAAATGCGGCGTTTCGGTAGGCAAGGCCTCCCCACCGCCAGAAAGCACATGGCACTCGCATTGGATACAAGTCCCACCACCACCACAGGCAGAAGGCAGGAATATTTTTTGCCCCCCCAGGGTAGACAATAAGGAGTTCCCCGAAGCGACCTCGATCTTGCGTTCTCCGTTGATGGTGATGGAAACAGGGCCGGAAGGGGAAAGTTTTTCCTTGGTAAACAGTAAAAGTGCCACCAATAGCAATAACAGGAGTAAAAAGGCGACCACGGTTATCAACATGGTTCCACCGGTACTTGCAGCTAAAATCATCTTTATTCTTTTATGGCGTCGTTATAAGAGACTTCCTTCTTGGCAGCAAGCTCTTCTTCCTTGATTTCTTTTTTCTTTTCAATTTTCTTGGCAGTTTCGGGAGTCTCCGCGGGAGCCTCGTCACCCCCGGTAAGCATTCCCCCAAAACTCATAAAACCAATGGCCATCAGCCCTGTAATGATAAAGGTGATGCCCAAGCCCCTCAACGGCGGTGGCACGTTGGAGTATCGAATCTTTTCACGGATGGCGGCAATGGCCAATATCGCCAAAAACCATCCGATTCCGGAAGCCAAGCCATAATTGAAGGCCAATCCCAGGGTTTGGATATCGCGTGACTGCATAAAAAGTGAGCCGCCCAAAATGGCACAGTTTACAGCGATCAAGGGCAAAAAGATGCCCAATGAATTATAGAGGGAAGGTGAGAATTTTTCCACTACGATCTCGACGAGTTGTACCATCGTGGCAATGGTGGCAATAAAGAGGATGAACGATAAAAAGCTGAGATTGTACTCGGCATATTCAGGTCCCAGCCATGCCAGGGCACCATCGCGCAAAATGTATTGATCCAACAACCAGTTCAAAGGCACGGTGACCGCTAGAACAAATATTACGGCAGCCCCAAGGCCTACCGCTGTGGTCACCTTCTTAGAAACGGCCAGGTATGAACACATACCGAGGAAGGTCGCAAACACCATATTATCGATAAATATGGATTTAAAAAATAATTCAACATGCTCCAACATAATTGGTTCGGTTTAAAGTCTCTATTTTAATTTTCTTCGATCAGGGCCTTGTTGCGCGACCGCTGTACCCAAATAATGATGCCTACCACGATCAGTGCCATGGGGGACAACAGCATAAAACCATTATTTTCATAACCAAAGCCATATAGCCCGGTCTTGGCGATGGGATCGCCCAACACCTTCATTCCCAACAATGTGCCGGAACCCAACAGTTCCCTGAAGAATCCGACAATGATCAAGATGATGCCATATCCGGCTGAATTGCCTAACCCATCAAGGAAAGACCTCCAAGGGCCATTGCCCAATGCGAATGCCTCGAAACGGCCCATAATGATACAGTTGGTGATAATCAGCCCCACAAATACCGAAAGGGTTTTGCTCAGTTCGTATGCAAAGGCCTTTAAAACCTGGTCTACCATGATGACCAGGGCGGCCACCACGACCAACTGCACAATAATCCTGATCTTGGAAGGCACGATATTGCGCAACAGCGAAATGACCACATTCCCCATGCCCAGAACGAACATCACCGATAGGGCCATAACGATGGAGGCATTCAATTCTGCCGTGATGGCCAGCGCGGAACAGATACCCAATACCTGAATGGTGATCGGATTATTGTCGGTTAGCGGATCGAGCAGCAGCCCTTTCTCTTTTTTGGTAAGTAGTGCCATAAATTATTTGTTTGCTCTTATGGTTTCTAAATAAGGTTTGTACATTTTTACGCTTTCCTTGATCATAGCGGAAACCCCGTTTCCTGTAATCGTGGCTCCGGCCAAGGCATCTACCTCATTGTCGTCCTTGATGTTGTTGGTAGGGTCGTTATTGCCCTTGGCCACTGTTATGCCGGCATATTCAGTACCGTCCAGAATGCTTTCGCCGGCAAAATCATCCATAAAATAGCGTTGTTTAATATTGGCGCCCAAACCTGGCGTTTCTGCCTTATGGTCGAAGTAGACCCCTTGCACGACCAAGTTGCCATCCAGGGCCACGAAACCCCAAATCGCATCCCAAAGACCCTTGCCCCGCATGGGGATGATGTAAAACTTCTTGCCCTCCTTCTCCCCGATGAACAATGGCAATTTTCTGGTTTCCCCCTTTTTGGCAGCGGTTTCCTGCTTTTTAAGGTCGATCAGATAAGCTTGGTCATTTTCGGTGATCTTGTCCCCTTCGATCACCAGCTGTTCCTGGATGTATTTCGAAAATTCGCCGGCTACCTTATCGGTGGGGATAAAATTGACATCGCCCTCATCCTGGTTCTCATTGATGCCCATGGCATAAAGGATGTTCTGTTGCTTTTCCAACCGTTCGTTCTCGCTTATCTTTTCACTGAGGGCCGAGGCGAAAAAGGCCAGAAGCGAACCCACAACGACGACCATGACGGCCGCGAAAATAACGGTGTAACTATTCTTATCTGTATTGATTGCCATGATTATACGGTTTCTGCTTTTAGTTCTTGTGCCTTGCCATCGCTGTCTTTCGGAAGAATGACGGCGTTTTTCAATCTTCTCAATCGTCGGTTGATGTTGGCCCTTACCACATAATGGTCGATGGTCGGTGCAAATACGTTCATCAATAGGATGGCCAGAAATACGCCTTCGGGATAGGCCGGATTGAACACCCGGATCATCACCGAAATCAGCCCGATAAAAAAGCCGTAAAACCACTTGCCCCGATTGGTCTGTGCGCCGGTCACCGGGTCGGTTGCCATATAAACGATGCCAAAGGCCAGGCCTCCTACGATCAAATGTTTCCAGAAGTCGAAACTCATCAAGCCATAAAACTTACTGCCCTCGGAAATCCATTCCACATCGACCACTCCATTAAATATCAATCCCATGGTCAACGCCCCGATCACCGCACTCAACATGATGCGCCAGCTGGCAATTTTGCTGAACACCAAGAACAGGCCGCCCAAGAGTATCAAAAACGTGGAAGTTTCCCCAACGGAACCCGGTATAAATCCGAAAAACATATCTGAAACCGAATAGGTAAATTCAGCGCCTTTGTTCTGCGCCAAATAGCCCAAAATGGTCTCTCCCGAAATCGCGTCGGGTCCGCCCGAGCGTTCCACGGCGCCATGTACCCAAACCTTGTCGCCGCTCATCCAGGTGGGATAAGCGAAAAATAGGAAGGCCCTGATGGTCAAGGCCGGGTTCAAAATATTCATTCCGGTTCCGCCGAAGACCTCTTTTCCAATGACCACCCCAAAAACAACGGCTACGGCCAACATCCACAAAGGGGTGTCGATAGGTACTATCAAAGGTACCAGCATGCCGGTCACCAGATAGCCTTCTTCCACTTCGTGCCCCTTAATCACCGCAAAGATAAACTCAACCAATAATCCGACTCCGTAGGATACTACCAATAGGGGCAACACCTTGATAATACCGATCCAAAAATTATCCCAGGTCAAGAAATTTTCAAACAGGGAGAAATTCTGAGGAAAGCCATTAATGGCGGAATAATGCTGATAACCCGTATTGAACATCGAAAACAACAAAACCGGTATCAAAGCCATGATCACGGTATTCATTGTTCGTTTTAAGTCGTCGGCACCCCTGATGTGGCCACCCGAATGGGTAGTTTCATCAGGAGAAAACAAAAAAGTATGGATTGCGTTGAAAGCGGGCGCCATTTTCTTGTCGCGGTAGTGGTGCTTTAAAATGTGCAGTCTTTTCTTAAAGGTCAGTCTTTTGTCACTCATTATTATCCTATTTCTTTATACAATAAATCCAATCCTTCCCTGATGATTGCTTGATGCGGTTGTTTCGAGATGCAGATAAATTCGGTCAATGAAAAATCTTCGGGGGCCACTTCGTACATACCCAATTGTTCCATTTCATCCAAATCTTTCACCATACAGGCCTTCAGCAATTGCATGGGAAAAATGTCCATCGGAAATACTTCTTCATAAAGCCCGGTAACCACAAACGCCCTATGCTCCCCATTGGTATTGGTGGTCAAATTGTATTTCTTATTGGGCTGCAACCAGGAAAAAGTGAGTGCCCTGGTAGTGGATATTTTATTGAAAACGGGTTTGTTCCACCCAAAAAATTCATAGTCATCGCCCTCCGGAATCGCGGTCACGGTATTGTTGTAATAACCCAGGTATCCGTCCTGCCGGCTCTTTTTTCCAGTAAGCACATCCCCATTGATCACCCTGAAATTTTGGGTATTCACCCCACTGGCATATAAAAAGGTCGCGATTTCGGTGCCAATTTTTGTCTTGTAATACTGTGGCGCCTTCACCGAAGCCCCTGCCAAAGCGACAATGCGCTCCGCATTGAACTTTCCGGTAAGCAAGAGCTCCCCGATGATCACCAGATCCTGAGGAGTGACCGTCCATACCGTCTCCCCTTTGTTGATGGGGTCGATCTTGTTGATCTGTGTCCCGACCAATCCTGCGGGATGAGGACCTGAAATTCTGTGCAAACTGATCCCCTGGAGCGAAGCCAAAGGGGAGTTTGAGGATTTTCCGACAGAAACATGCACCTTTCCCGGGGTCAACTTGCCCATGGCCGATATTGCGGCCTGCAATTCCTTCTCTTTTCCCTGGAGGGCAAAATCAAGGTCCGCGGCCAAAGGGGCGGTAACATAGCCAGAAACGAAAATCGCTTTCGGCACGGTATCGGGATCGGCAATGATATCATAGGGCCTTTGCTTGATGAAAGGCCAGCATCCGGCTTGCAAGAGCAAGGTTTTTAATTTGGACGCGGGCGTTGTGGCCACCTCGATTCTTCCATGATCGGCGTACTTCTGTTCCTTGTCGGCCAATATTTTTAGGGAGAGTATACGGCGCCTGTCGCCGCGGATAATTTCCACGAGCTCACCGCTGACGGGTGAAACAAAACGCATCGCCTCTTTGTTCTTATTGTAAAATAGGGCTTCCCCGGCGCTGACCTCGGCACCTTCCTTCACCAACATTTTTGGGGTAATCCCGTGAAAATCGTTTAGATTGATGGCGTAAACATTGCTTAAAACCGCTTTGGAGAGGGTTGGTGCCGCGGCGCCAACAAGGTTTATGTTCAAGCCTTTTTTAATTCGGATGTCTTCAGACATAAATGCTAATCCTTAGGTTATCAAAAGCTGGGGCAAATTTAGCATTAAAACGTATGTTTTCATAATAATTGCCCATAAATTTGGACCGTACATCGATGATAATTTTTTAGGTACGGTTTTTGTTTACCTTTGGCCTTTAAATCGCATGTCAATGCCCATAAACCTTAAACATTTCTTACTGTGGCTCCTTGTTTGTCCACTGTTCGCACAGGTACAGGAAGAGGTCGATGCCCCTGCCAATATCAAGTCGATCGTGTTCGTCGGGCCTACGGAAGATCAGTTTCCCATCGTACAGATCGGAGAACCCATTTATTTGGAGTTTGATGATATCTCCGCCAGTGAGCAGGACTATTACTACAAAATAGTGCATTGCGATTACGACTGGACCCCTTCAGCCCTATTGAAATCACAATATTTAAATGGCGTGGACAACCAGCGAATCATTGATTATGAAAATAGCTATACCACCTTACAGCCCTATTCGAACTATCGGTTGACCATTCCCAACGACAACGTGAAACTGAAGGTCAGCGGCAATTACATTTTGGAAATTTATAACAACTATTACGAACTGCAGTTTTCCAGACGTTTTGTGGTGTATACCGACCTGGTGAAGGTAGGGGCGGTCGTGAAACGATCTCGGGATTTCAATTATTTGAACGAGAAACAGGTGGTGCAATTCACGATCAATGCAGGAAACTTTCAGCTGGTAAATCCAAAACAGGAGGTGAAGGTCGCGATCCTGCAAAACTATTTTTGGCCCACCGCCATCTTTAATGTACCCCCACAGTTTACTTTGGGCAACGAGCTGGTCTATAAATACGATCGTGAAACGAGTTTTTTCGGGGGCAATGAGTATCTGAATTTCGACACCAAAGATCTGCGTGCCCCCAGTTCGGTGATTTCAAGGATTGAGCTCACCGACATCTACAACCACTATCTGTTCAGCGACCATTATCGGTTTGACAGACCCTATACCTATTTCCCGGACATCGATGGAAATTATGTCGTGCGCACCCTCCAGGGCGATGACAACTCGCGTGAAGCCGAATATACCCGGGTGCATTTCAGTTTGCCCTACAATGAAATATTGGCGCTCGACGATGTTTATGTCTATGGCAAATTCAACAATTATGCGCTTAACGAAGAAAACAAAATGACCTATAATGCCGACAACGGTATGATGGAAGCCCCAATCCTGTTCAAACAGGGTTTTTACAATTACAAATACGCCATCAAGCGGGAAGATGGCACCATAGACCTGAACGCGGTTTCGGGTAATTTCCATTTCACCGAAAACACTTATCTCATTTTGGTGTATTACCGCAATTTTGGCGACCTGTACGACAGTATTATCGGTGTGGGATCCACAAATTCAAGAACGATCAGCAATTAGCCGCCCGCAGATTTTGCGATGCGAAACCCTATCACAAGAATGACAGTTTTGGAAAGCGTCCCACGCTCCCCGACCACAAATCGGGAATCTTAGGTCGGGCAGAACGTTTTACCCCATATTCGATGAGGAAAATGGGATTCAGAATCGTCATGCCGACCCTTGGCAAAAAGCAGGAGTTGAGGCACGATCGGGGGAAGCGCAACTGAAAAAAATACCATTATAACGATCATATCCGAATTCGCTTTCATTTTCGAAGCCCGTTCTATAACTTGGCTGAAGAATTGCATGTATCGGAACCTTCTTAAATCGAAATTGGGCATCTTTATTTGCAGCACCGATTTTCGATTGTCCGACCTCCGTGACAAGCCTTAAAATAAGATGTTGAAAAAGGAATTTTAAACAATTGTTAAATTAAATTTCCTTCAGACATTTTTATTTACTTTTAGCCCAAACCCAGGCAAATCGATATGTGATTTTTTCACTTATAGCGCAAAGGATGATAACACAGGTAACCAAAGGAATAAAAGTTTCGGTAACGACCAGTTTTGAAGGCACCTTCTTCAAAAACTACAAGATGCATTTTGCCTTCGGTTATATCATAACCATTGAAAACCTGAGCAAGGATTCGGTGCAATTGACTTCAAGGCATTGGGAAATTTTTGATTCCCTCAACGAAACGGA
Organism: Flavobacteriaceae bacterium; assembly: GCA_049666645.1. GTDB lineage: Bacteria > Bacteroidota > Bacteroidia > Flavobacteriales > Flavobacteriaceae > Pelagihabitans. The sequence goes on from JBATHI010000105.1 coordinate 17,079, forward strand.
ATATCTGGATGGCGAAGGGGTAATCGGCAAAAAACCCGTGATCAAGCCAGGCGAATCACATACTTACAATTCAGGATGTCTGTTGGCATCACCTATCGGGGCCATGAAGGGACACTACAATATGGTCAATTTCAGTTCCACCGAAAAATTCAGGGTATACATTCCCACCTTTCGGTTCAGTGCTCCCTTTGCTTTGAACTGATCGCTCCGATTCCCTCTATTTTGCTTTTTAAACGGATTCCTATTTAGTACCTTTGTGCTCATTTAGCAATTTAAAACAAGATAAATGGGCAAAGGTTTTTTCCAAGTACCGACCGCAATCAACGAACCGATCAAAAGTTATGCTCCCGGCTCCGCCGAAAGGGAAGAGGTATTGCAACAGTACAAGTCTTATTTTAAGGGACAGGTAGAGGTTCCCTTATATATCGGCAGCGAAGAGATCAAAACGGGCAAAACACGAACGATGTCCCCCCCGCATGACCACAAACATGTGGTGGGCCATT
>JBATHI010000106.1:0-15419 GCA_049666645.1 Flavobacteriaceae bacterium
CGTTTTGATAATCCTTTTCTATATTTAATGTACGAAAGCGTCAAAACGCTGTTGAGGATGTCCTAACAAGTGTCCTATTTTGAAAAATTTGAGATAACATATTGGTTTTTAAGGAATTAGGGTGAAAGGTTCACATTCTGCCACCCCGACCAATAACAACAGTAAGAAAACTAAAACCTTGTAGATCGTACGATCTACAAGGTTTAATGATTTTTGGAACGGTCGAACAGGATGATCAATAAGTAATGCTGCCCGCTGCCTTATGCTGCGCCATTCCATTACCGAATACCCCAAAGTCGACAATTTCCGATCTTCCGGTTGCGCCTTCAAAACGACCATTGCCGCCAACGAAATCAAAACCACCGGTATAGGTGCCTGACGAAAAGGTGCCATCATCAATTGATTCTTGTGAAAACGTAACTGTAACCTTTGAAGAGGTATATATTTCATCACCGTTGGCAGCAACGATTACGTCGTCACTCGTCTGGGTACCACCCGTAAATTCGTCATTAAAAACGAAACTTGTGGTAGTGGTATAACCGGTAATGTTGCCAGCATGCGACATGTTCCCAGTGAAATCAGCGCCGACTAGAACACCACCTTCAAATCTGTCGATACCGACATAGGTATTTTTAATAGGGCGGGGCTTTTTGGCCTTGGCTGCCGTAGCGGTCAAATCGGTTGTCAAGTCCTCGCTAACGGACTCCGTGGAGCAGGAAATGAAGAACATTAAAGACGATAGAAAAAGGAGTTTAAAGCACGTTTTCATAATACATTGGTTTAAATTAATAAAAGGGTTAAAATTCCAGTCGGTGGAGGGAACTGGCCCTAAAGTCAATCAAAGGCCCAATGCCCGTGAATTGGAAGGGAAATCTTATGATGTAAAAGATAGTTTAAAAAAAGAACATTAGCACCGGTCTAAGGGACGAATTAGCGGAAATCCTGTCCGTATACCCCTATTTATTTACCGGCAAATGGTGAAATGCCATACCCTCCACGCTGCAAATTGGCTATTTAAGTACCTTTCACTTCCAGCTATTCATATGGTTTCGCTCTTTTTTTCAGTTTTATATCAAAACTATTGAAGTTAAAATTGGCTTGCTTAAGTATGGAACAAAAGTTTAATCGGCCTCTCAAAAGCAAATAAGCAATTATAAGGTTCCAATCCCCAACGATTTGAAATCACCAAAGAAAAAAGAATTAATTCGGGCGATTTGAATGAAAAGATGTTTGTCTTTTTGCAAAGAGGAGATAATAGAAAATGATTTCATTCCAATTCATGAACATAAAATGGCCGCATCAACATGATCAAGAACGGATACCCCTATTGCTGGTCGATGGTCGGTGCTTTCCAGCTGACGGACCCCACTTTTCATGACTTTGCCAAATCAATGGCCTTGGCACTTCTGCGTTTGTCGTAAATCATGGCGAAGGTTATGATGAGACTGGTGCCAATGATCACAAAGAGCAGAATGCCGTGGTTGAACTCGGCAATCTGAGCCTCCAATGGTATGGCATAGAACAGCAGTACCGTAATCAGGCCCCTTGGCGCGATGAAGAGTTGGGGAATCACATCCTTGCCCACAAAAATGAGCAACAACACGTAGCGAATCGCATAGATCGATGCGATGATCAACATACTGATCAAGGCGACGTTCAAATCGAAAAGTAAGGTGATCGCTATGGTCAGACCGAAGATGACGAAGAAAAAGTTACGAACCACAAAGGCCGTTTCGGCGGTGATGGTATGCAGTTCATGATAAATGTGGTGCGCCTTTTTAGAATCGAGATATTTGGCCAACTTGCCTTGGAAAAATACCTTCATATTGGCAATGACCAGTCCAAATATCAGGATAATGATCAAAGAGGAAAGGTGCATTTTTTTACCTACGGCATAGAGCAGCAGCAATACCGCAATGAGCAGGAATAACTTGACATTGCTTTTGATGTGTTGAAATATCATGATAATCGCATAGCTCGCCACAAGGGCTATCACGACGGTCAAGATCAGGTTGCCAGGGTCAGGGCACAGACGGGGGACACATAAAAATTATTGAATCTGCTGCTTTCCCGGGCGAATGCATCTATTGTCGGGGTTTTTACATGAGGATTGCCTGTGATGCCAATGTCACCATATCCTTGGTCATCGGTGATAATGTTGATGACATTGGCGCGATTTATGTCCTGGGCATAGGCCATGCCAATGAACAAAAACGAACAGACCAAGGCTGATATTCGCAGCTTTTTGATTTTCATGAACCTTTTTTTTCTCAATTTGGGGGCCTGGGCACAATGCCCGTGCGTTTTGCCCAAACAAGCCACATGGAGGCCATTTTCGCTGCCAATTCGGTATGTTCGGATGCCAAATCGTGCATTTCCGTCCGGTCGTTTTCCATATCGAACAGTTCCCAGTTCGATAGGGCCAAATCATCTACTTTATCCCAGAGGTAAGACTGTTTTTTGTCCGCTTTGGAAATCAACTTCCACTTTCCCATCCGGATTGCCCGGTTCCCTTCATGTTCCCAATAGAGCGCTTCCCTTTTCAGGTCCTTACCTTCAATGACCGGGACCAAGCTTTTACCCTCCATGGGTTGGATCGCATTTCCGTTGTGGTGCTTAGGATAGTCAGCGCCTGCAACTTCGATGCAGGTCGCCATTATGTCGATCAAATGGGTCGGGGCGGTCCGGAATTCCCCGCCTTTTTTGATTTTTGAAGGCCAATGTACGATCAATGGGGTGGCGATACCGCCTTCGTTCACCCAATGCTTGTATTCCCTGAACGGGGTGTTGCTGGCGTTGGCCCAATTAAGGCCATAGGCCGTAAAACCCTCCGGTGGACCCGGCCATGCCTCTTTCATGATTTTTACCTGTTTGCCATCCCTGGTCACATAGGGAATGGTTTCGGTTTGCAGTGCATCGGGGGCCATGGGTTTCGGATTTTCAACGGCTGGACGATTTTTGAGCCATTCCAATTCTTCGGCACAGGCACCGTTGTCCTGTAAATAAAAGATGATCGTATTGTCTAATTGGCCTTTGGCTTTCAGGGCATCCACTACACGACCTATGCCTTCGTCCATCAGGGTGGTCATGGCCGCATAGGTTTCCATATTGGCAAGTTCCCACGCCCTGTCGGGAATATCTTCAGACCACTTGGACACAAAAGAATCCCGGGGGGTCAGTTGCCATTCGGTTTTTGCCAAACCCATTTCTTTCATCCGTTCAAATCGTGCTTTGCGCATGGCATCCCATCCAGAATCATAATGCCCCTTGTACTTCGCAATGGCCTCGGCGGGAGCCTGCATCGGCCAGTGTGCTGCGGTATAGGACAGATAAAGAAAAAACGGATTGTCTCCTTGGTGGGCTTCAATGTTTTTAATGGCGTAATCGGTAAAATCAGTGGTGCAGTAGAAACCCTCCCTTGGCGCAACATAGTCATTGTCTTCCGTCAGGGAACGGGGATCATAAAGGCTCCCAGCCCCCGAAATCATGCCAAAGAAGGTATCGAAACCCCGCTGTCTTGGCCAATTTTCCTTGTTGGGGTAATCGATCACATAGGGGGTCACATGCCACTTGCCCGACATATAGGTATCGTATCCCGCTCCTTTCAAGGCTTCGGCTATGGTCACCGCATTCTTGCTCAGATCGCCCCTGAAAGCCGGCGTTCCCCTGTCATAAACCATATGTGCCACCCCCGCTTGCTGTGGATAGAGGCCGGTCAACAATGAAGCACGGGTAGGACAACATCGGGCCGCATTATAAAATTGCGTGAACCGCAGCCCATTGGCGGCCAAAGCGTCGAGCCTTGGGGTGCTGATCTCCCCGCCATAACTGCCAATATCGGAATATCCCATATCGTCGCCCATGATCAGTATGATATTCGGAGGGCGTTTATTTATTGGCGTCGACGAAGGCGATCCGCAACCTAACAATAATATGATGCCCAGTAGGGCTGTAGGCTTCATCATATTCTTCATCGAGATTCTTCGTATTTAAACCAAACTGCCATTTCACCATTTCCGCGATGTGCCCATGCATAATAAGGTACGGCGGTTAGGGTCGTGCCTTTGATTTCCCCGATTCCACCAAGTAAGTTTTTGTCAAAGGAAAATTCCAATATTTCAGATTTGGGAAAAACACCATTCAGCACGCCATCGGGGTTATCCACTTCCTCCAGACAATATACCAAGGGGCCACGTTCCAAGGCCATTTTGCCCGTGTTCGTTATGACGCGTTTGTCGGTGAGCACCTGACGTATGGGCATTTCAAATGAAATTTCGATTTTATCGTTTTGATGCCATTCCTCCTGTTCGAGGACAAGATATCCCTCTTTTATGGGCACCTGCTTGTTCACGCCATTGATCAAAACTTTTACGGCAGGGGTCAAGCCATCGTTATAACGGTACAGCTCTCCTTCCATCACTTCGTTCCTCGCCCAGCCAGGCACCCGAAATTTAAAGGTCGCCGTTAGTGCTTCGGTATTCAATACTTCAATCGCGACATGGCCGTCCCAAGGATAATTTGTATCGACATCAAGAAGAAGTTTCTGCTGGTCCAGGTTAATTTCCGAGCGGTTGCCGATATATAGGTTCATGTAGACCTCCTTGCCCTTGGTGGCATAGATATAGCCGGGAAGAGAAGGTAGTATCCTGACCACGTTTACGGGGCAGCAGGAACAATCGAACCACGGGGATCGTCCACAGACGCCCTGGTTAAATTTGGTAAAACCATCGGCTTCCAATGGATTGGGATAAAAAAAGGTATTGCCTTCCAAAGAAACCCCGGAAAGAAAACCATTGTAGAGGGTTCTTTCAAATACATCCATATATTTTACATCACCACTTTTTAGAAACATGCGTTGGTTCCAGAGCATCAGGGCGATGGCCGCACAGGTCTCGGTATAGGCGGTCGCATTGGGAAGCTCATAGGCCGGGCCAAAACCTTCATATTTGGGTTCTGCACCGATACCACCGGTGAGGTAGATCTTTCGATGTACGATATCCTTCCAGATGTTGTCCAGCGCTCCATCATAGGCCGTTTCACCGGTAAGTGCAGCCACATCGGTAGCTGCAGCGTAGAAATAACCGGCCCTGACCGCATGGCCAACCGCTTCGTTCTGCTCGGAGAGCGGCAAATGGTCCTGTTGATACCTTCCTGCATATTCACCATCCACAATATTATGTCCTTCGCCATTTCCCCGCTGATCGATAAAAAATTTGGCAAGATCCAAATATTTTTTTTCTCCGGTGACGAGATATAATTTCACCAGCCAGATATCAAGTTCCTGATGGCCGGGTACCCCCATATTTTTTCCTGGCCCGAAAACCCGATCGATGAGGTTGGCATTTTTAAGGGCCACATCCAAGAGCGTCCTCTCACCGGTGGCCTGATAATGGGCCACCGCCGCTTCATAAAGGTGTCCCACGTTATAGAGCTCATGGTAGGTTTGGAGATTTGTCCACCTTTTCGTACCTCCGCCATCGGCCGCCTTATCGGGGTTGATGGTGCGATTGGTATACAAATAACCGTCGGCCTCCTGAGCCGCGGCGATTTTGGCGATCAGGTCGTCCAGATAAGCTTTGAGCTGTGGATCATCATGTAGCTGTAATGAGTAGCTCGCTCCCTCGATCACTTTATACACATCCGAGTCATTAAAAAATATACCCTCGAATTCGCCTTTTTCCAATTTACCTGCAATAGCAAAATTTTTAATCCTACCGGTCTCCTCACATTTTTCGAAATTGTATGGGATGGTGACGCGTCTGTTGGTCTCTAAACGGGGGCACCAAAACCCATCATTGATATGGACTGCGGTAAACGGTACGGGATGAATGGGGTAATCCAATAGGGACTTCGGAGCATCGGCCTGAACGCCTTCGGCCGCCTTTTTACAAGAATAGGCCATTGGCAGTCCTATAACAACCATAATCAATAGGAACCGGGTAGGGTAGCCTTTCCAGTCGATATTGGCTTTAGGCCGCACCAAATTTTGGGTGGTCGTCGAAGGAATGTCGACATGTCGATACGTTTGCATTTTTATGTAATTATGACAATCGATAAATAAAACAGGAATATTCAGTCCCGTATATGGAAGATTTATCCATTGCGTACCTAAGATAGGCATTAGAATTAGAATATTTTCAAGTTGTCTGGCGGAAAGCTTTCCTAAACGCGGGGAAATCCATCCATGTTAAGTCCGTTGCCTGCCAAAAAGCACATCAATTAATCAATGGACTCGGCATAAAGATGGGATGGGCGTTGATTTCCAATCCTTGGGGAACCATGGTGGCCCTGTTCAAAAATCGTGGCCGCAAGTTTATGAAATACTCGAATATCTTTCCATATATTTACGCTACTGCTCCCCTTCCGGGGCATTTTGGTTTCAAGCAAACCATAAAGGCCATAGACGATTGCCATGGGCCATAATATTACTGCAAATGAGCAAAAATCTGATCAGTTCAAAAGCCAATTTCGGAACATTGCCGGTTTTTTTGACCGCTATTTCTACCATTTTGGGAGCAGTGATGTTCCTCCGTTTCGGTTTTGCAGTGGGATCCGTCGGTTTTATGGGTACCTTGGCCATCATCCTGATCGGTCATGCGGTCACCATCCCGACGGCAATGGCATTGGCGGAAATTGCCACCAATCAAAAGGTGGAAGGCGGGGGCGAATATTTTATCATTTCCAGATCTTTTGGGGTGAATATCGGGGCCGCGATCGGTATCGCGCTCTATTTGTCACAAGCCATCAGCGTTGCTTTTTACATCATCGCATTTGCGGAAGCCTTTGAGGCCATAAAACCCTGGGTCAGCACTGAGTTTGGCTATGAAATCTACGACAATCGATTGTTCAGCATTCCCGCATTGTTGTTGCTCATCTGGCTCATGGTCACCAAAGGGGCCGATTTGGGCATGAAGGCCCTATATGTGGTCGTGGCCATATTGGCGGTTTCCCTGGTACTGTTCTTTTTGGGATCAACCCCATATTCCGAGGTTTTTGATAGTACCCAACTCTTTAAAAATGTCGATTCCGACAAGGGCTTCTTTTTTGTTTTTGCAGTGATCTTTCCCGCTTTTACGGGCATGACGGCAGGTGTCGGGCTTTCGGGGGATTTAAGGGATCCCAAAAAATCAATCCCTTTGGGTACCTTGGCGGCTACCGTTACGGGGATGATCATCTATGTGTTCATCGCCTATAAGTTGGCCAGTTCCGCTGATGTGGCCACTTTGGTCGGCGACCAGCTCGTGATGGGTAAAATAGCCCTATGGGGCCCCATCATTCCAATCGGACTTGCGGCGGCCACCATTTCATCGGCCCTGGGATCTTTTATGGTTGCCCCACGAACCTTACAGGCCATCGGCGGGGATAAGGTCTTTCCGAATAGATTTGTGAATTTTTGGGTTTCCAAGGGAACCAAAAAAAACAATGAACCCAGAAATGCGACCATGATAACCAGTGTCATCGCGCTGGTCTTTGTGCTGATGGGCGATGTGAACGCCGTGGCTGAGGTCATTTCCATGTTCTTCATGGTCACTTATGGTTCGCTCTGCCTGATCTCTTTTATGCAACATTTTGCGGCAGACCCATCTTATAGGCCCTCTTTTAAATCAAAATGGTACTTGTCCCTTTTAGGCGCGGTCCTCTGTATTTATCTGATGTTCAAAATCAATACCCCCTATGCCATAGCGGCCATTCTTCTGATGGTCGGACTCTATTTTTATATTTCTACCAAGAGCGATACCAAGAAAGGGATGGCCAATATTTTTCAAGGGGTCATCCATCAGTTCAACAGAAGGATCCAGGTGTTTCTCCAAAAATCTGAAAAAGTAAAAACCGAAGAAGATTGGCGGCCTGCTGTTTTGTGCCTTTCCCAAGATAGTTTTGAACGGTACGGCGCATTGGACCTTATGAAATGGATTTCGCACCGCTATGGCTTCGGCACTTACATCCATTTCGAAAAAGCCTATTTCTCAAAGGAGTCGAAGGAAATGGCCGAAAAAAAACTGGCAAAATTGATCCAGATCGCTTCCAATAGCCATTCCAATGTTTTCTTGGAAACACTGATTTCCCCTTCCAATACAGCGGCCATCGTACAAGCCATCCAACAACCCGGCATTTCTGGCCAGCCCAACAATATGATGCTTTTCGAATATAAAAAGGGCGAAAAGGAATGGCTTGAGGACATCATAGACAATTATAGCGTGCTGAAAGCGGCACAATACGACCTTTGCATTTTGGGAAGTTCCGACAAAGGTTTTGGCTACAGAAAAGACATCCATATATGGATACGCAAGGAGGACTATGAAAATGCCAATCTGATGATCTTGCTTTCCTATATCATTTTGGGCCATAAGGACTGGAACAAGGGCGAAATCAAGATCTTTGCCACTTTTTCGAAAGGCCAGCTCAAGCAGGAAGAAGAAAATCTGATCGAATTGACCTCTAGCGGACGACTGCCCATATCGGCAAAGAATATCCGTGTATTGGAGCTCGAGGAAGGCTTCGATAGAAAAAAATTGATCAACGAATATTCTGCGGATGCAGACCTCACGATTTTAGGCTTTCATGAAGGAATGATCAAAACCGAAAAGGGGATCGAATGGTTTGAAGGCTATGATCAGGTAGGCAATTTATTGTACGTGAACACCCTAACCTCCAAGTTCATCAAATAAACCTTGAAAAGATCGATTTGGGATACGAATGGCGAGGTGATGTGCCCTATCGAAAAAGGGCACAAGCACATGAACTGCTGTTCGGTTTTAACGATCCATGTTATTCTCCAAGACAAAAACCCCGTTCTTATTGGCAATGACGATGTCGGGCTTTTGGTCCCGGTTCATGTCCTGGACAGCGATATTGAGTCCGGCCCCGGAATCGCCATCAATTAAATGCTCTCTGTAATAGGGTGCGCTCCTTGGCGTGAATTCTATCCAAAACAGGTACGGGGTATCGGCATCACCGGCATCTCGGCCATTATGGGCAAGGTACCTTTTGCCGGTAACCAGGTCGGCTTTTCCATCACCATTGAGATCGGCCATGATCGTGGCATGGGTCTGTGCCGTGGTATTACTGATCAAATGGGTGGTAAAAGATCGGTCTTCCCCCTGTTCGTGCCACCATACGCCGAGTGCATGCGCCGAGGCGCTTACCACATCGTTAAGGCCGTCGCCGTTCACATCCAAGACCTGCATATGGGAACATGGTGCTCCCAGATCAGCGGTATGGAACGACCAATCTCCCGATTGTTTATCGGCCTTGCCTTTGAACCATCCTTCCCTTACCACTACATCGGCATAACCGTCACCGTTAACGTCACCATATCCGATGCCGTGGGAATATTGTTCCGTACCAGCGACATTTTCCGCGCTCAAAGCAAAACGCTTCCACTGGGTTTCGCCAGGCTTCAATGGGGCCTGCAGCCAAACAATCTGTTTTTTTTCGACATCGCCGCACAGGATATCGAGCCTGCCATCCCCATCGATATCGATGAATGCGGGAGATTCATTTGAAATGCCCACCGCATCGTTGATGGGGTGTTTTTGCCAGCTCCCTCCGGTTTTTTTTGGATTTTCGAGCCAAAGGCCCGGGGTTCCTGGATAACCTACGATGACCACATCGTCCCAGCCGTCCAGATTTACGTCCATTCCAAGATTTAGGAACGATTCGCTGTACTCCGTTCTGGGATTGAACGTACGTGCCGGTACCAACTCATGCCGTGTCCAATGTGGCGCTTCGAACCAATAAAAACCGGCCACTACATCGGGTTGTCCGTCACGGTTCAAGTCGGCCACGGCAACGCCTTCCGACAAGAAATCGCGCGTAATCACCGTTTTTTTGAAATCGTTCATACCATGCTCCTGACCAAGGACAGCGCCGCAATGGAAGATTGCGGAAAATCCGGCCAATATCAAAAACGGCTTACTAAATATCAATTTCGGAACCATAAATGTCCATAGGCATATCAACAAATATAGCATATTTGTGGTCTGTATCGTTTGTGTTTTGCGACGATCTTCCACCCACAAAGCGATACCGGAGGAATGTTGTTTCGACCTACATATAATTGCTGTTCAATAGCTCCGCATTTTGGGATGGGGGCATTCCTGATTTGGTGCGCCTTGTTTAAAAAAGCCACCTCTTCAATGTATCCATTTTAAGAGGTGTGTATCGTAAAATCGGGTTTTGTCGATCCAATAAAAAGGGCATCCCGTATTTGCAAGGTAACGATTACATATATGCCGCTGCTTTTGAATTATCTAAATTTAAAGTGTAATTTTCAGCTATTGGTTCAATCTGAAATCATTTACCAAATGAATAAAACGCTGCTTCAACTGATTTTGATGTTCGCTTTCCTGCCGTTAAATGCCCAATGGAAACCGGCGGGAAATAGGATAAAGACCGCTTGGGCCGACAAAATAGTGCCCGAGAAGGTGTTGGATGAATACCCAAGGCCCATCATGCAGCGAACCGACTGGAAAAACCTCAATGGACTTTGGGACTACGCCATACGGCCCAAAGGCATGTCGTCGCCTTCGGCCTTCGACGGTAAAATTTTAGTTCCTTTTGCGGTGGAATCCAGCCTTTCGGGAGTAATGAAAGGAGTAGGAGCAGATCAGGAATTATGGTATCATAGCGATTTTGAAATCCCCGATGATTGGAACGGAAAAAAAATAGTACTGCATTTCGGGGCAGTGGATTGGAAGGCCGACGTGTGGATCAACGAGGTGAAGGTAGGTTCCCATTCTGGGGGATATGCCCCATTTTCTTTCGACATTGGCCCGTTTTTGGGTCCCGGTCCCCAACAGCTCACGGTCAAGGTTTGGGATCCTACCAGCGATGGCACGCAGCCCCGGGGCAAACAGGTGAACAAGCCGGAAGGTATTTGGTATACCCCCGTTACGGGAATCTGGCAAACCGTATGGTTGGAACCCGTACCACAGAAAAGTATCCGTACCCTGAAGACGGTTCCCGATATTGATCGGGGCGTGGCCATTTTTTCGGCCGACCTCGATGGGGCGGTCTATGGCGATATCCTGGAAGTTGCCATTTTTGATGGTATGGAGATGGTTGCCACAGCAAAAATGAATGTTGACCAAGAAATGGCCCTCCATATCAACAACGCCAAACTCTGGTCCCCGGAATCTCCTTTTCTATATCGCAGTACGGTAAAGTTGATCAGCGATGGCAAAGTGATTGATGAGGTCAACAGCTATTTCGGGATGCGCAAAATCTCCACAAAAAGAGATGAAAACGGCATTGTACGGATGCAGCTGAACAACAAGGACTATTTTCAATTCGGACCGTTGGACCAAGGTTGGTGGCCCGACGGCCTCTATACCGCACCGACCGATGACGCCTTAAAATATGACATTGTCAAGACCAAGGAACTTGGGTTCAATATGATTCGGAAACACGTAAAGGTTGAGCCGGCCCGTTGGTACACCCATTGCGATGAATTGGGCATCCTGGTGTGGCAGGATATGCCGAGCGGAGACAAGGGCCCGCAATGGCAGAACCATAACTATTTTAAGGGGTCGGAACTGATTCGCAGCCCGGAATCGGAACGAATCTACAGAAAGGAATGGAAAGAAATAATGGCCTATTTATATTCCTATCCCAGCATTGTCGTGTGGGTGCCTTTCAACGAAGCTTGGGGCCAGTTCAAGACCGAGGAAATCACCGAATGGACCAAGGCTTTCGACCCATCGAGGTTGTTGAATTCGGCCAGTGGCGGCAATTTTTACCGGACGGGCGATATTTTGGACCTCCACAATTATCCGGGCCCGGAATTATATCTGTACGATGCCGAAAGAACTACGGTGCTGGGCGAATATGGCGGCATTGGACTTCCCCTTGAAGGCCATCTCTGGTCGCCCGACAACAACTGGGGATATATCAAATTCAAGAATTCGAAGGAAACTACCGATGAATATATTAAATATGCCCAACAATTGAAAAAATTCGTGAAAGTAGGCTTTTCGGCCGCGGTATATACCCAAACAACCGATGTCGAGGGAGAGGTGAACGGTTTTATGACCTATGATCGAAAGGTAGATAAGATGAACATCCCGGAGGTCAGGAAAATAAACCGGGAAGTGATCCAGTTGATCCAAGACTGATGGCCCATTGTCAGTAATTTTTAAATGAAGGGTTCGGCCCAACGAACACTGCCCTAAATCGATTCCCGGAATCAGGGTTGCCCATCAAAGCCAATTTCCATAGCACTGCTTTTGGTCGTAACTTCGGCCTTCTGAAGTTTGTCGCTTCAGGGAGCAAAATTTTAAGCGATAATATTGGGTACCATGAAAAAAATAGAAGAGCTTGTTCGGCTACTCACCCTTGAAAAAATCAATGATCAAACCTTCCTGGGGCAAAATTACCAGGCGCCCTGGGGTCGGGTATTTGGGGGCCAGGTTTTGGCGCAATCACTCCATGCAGCGTACCGGACGGTGCCTGAAGACCGCTTTGCCCATTCGATGCACGGCTATTTTATTTTGGGCGGAAACCTCGAGGTCCCCATAACCTACGAAGTGGATATTATTCGGGATGGAGGTAGCTTCACGACCCGACGTGTGGTGGCACGGCAGAACGGAAAAGCGATATTCACCATGGGCGCTTCCTTCCAAATAAAGGAATCTGGCGTGGATCATCAGATCACCATGCCCAATCTGCTGTTGCCCGAAAAACTGTCGACCAGTCTTGAACAGATCGAAGAGATCAAAGACATTGATAACAAAGCGTACCAAAGGCTCAAAATGGTGCTGCCTGAAGTGTTCGAATTCAAATCGATTGAACGCATCTCCTCCCAATTGGTAAAAAACAGCACCCCCTTCAACCATTTATGGATGCGTACCAAGGACAAGTTGGTCGCGGACCTTCCGTTGCAACAGCAATTGTTGGCCTATGTATCGGATTATAACATTCTGACCACCGCCACCTTGCCCCATCGCGAACAGCTGAATAAGGGCAAAACCTTTTACGCCAGTATAGATCATGCGATCTGGTTCCATCGCGAATTCGATATCCAAGACTGGTTGTTGTACACCATGGACAGTCCGAGTGCTTCCAATGCCCGTGGTTTTTCGAGGGGAAGCATTTTTGACCGAAAAGGTGCCTTGGTGGCTTCCGTGGCACAGGAAGGCCTAATGCGCCAGCAAATTGCCTAGTTACGGCTAGGTCATTCCGAGATTTTTAAGACCAATTTGCCCATTTTATCGCCTGAGAAGAGTCGTAGAAAGGTGTCATGAAAATTCTCGATGCCCGTATAAACATCTTCCTTGCTCTTTATCTTACCTTCCTTCAGCCATTGGACATACTGGGTCATGGCCTCACCGTAATCTTGGGCAAAATCAAAGACCACCATACCGCGCATGGTCGCCCTATTGATCAACAGGGACAGGTAATTGCTCGGTCCCTTGATTTTTTCGGTGGTATTGTATTGCGAAATGGCCCCACAGATGACGACTCGGGCATGCATTCGCAAAATGGCCAGGGCCGCATCCAAAATCTCACCGCCCACGTTATCAAAAAACACATCGATGCCCTTAGGGCAATGTTGTTTCAAGGCACTATAGATATTTTCGCTTTTATAGTCGATGGCGGCATCAAAGCCCAGTTCTTTGATCAAATAGTCGCATTTAGCTTTGCCCCCGGCAATACCTACCACCCGGCAGCCTTTAATTTTGGCGATCTGCCCTACCAGACTGCCCACGGCACCGGCCGCTCCAGAGACCAATACGATATCGCCCTCTTTGAGTTCTCCCACCCTTAAAATGCCAAAGTAGGCCGTCATGCCCGGCATTCCCAAAGTTCCGATATACATGGGTAAAGAGGCAAAATCGGTATTGATTTTGAAGAAACCTTTTCCATCGGTCGCCATATATTGTTGTACCCCTCCCCATCCGGTAAGGAAATCGCCGACCTTAAATTTTGGATGCTTGTTGGCCTTGACCACCTCACCGACAGACCCCGCACGCATCACCGCACCAATGGCCACAGGCTCAATGTACGATTTCGCATCGCGCATCCAGCCGCGCATGGCCGGATCCAAGGATATATAATGCTGTTTGATCAGAACTTGCCCTTCTTTGGGATCTGGAATGGGTTGTTCCCGTAATATCCAAGTCGAGGCATCTGGCATTCCTTCCGGTCTTTTGGCCAATATGATTTGCTTGTTCATGAGACGTGTTGTTTTAGTGACTGATATGGTCAAATATGGGCAAATTATTGCAAAATCGCTCCCAATTTCAGCAATATTGTTCTTATCTTCCAAATCACAATGCATAATGAACGTCTGGCGGAGGCCTGTGCGTTGAAAAGTAGAAATTTAGGACCAACAATTAAGAAAATGAAAAGATTGGAAGGCCAGATAGCCATAATTACCGGAGGGGCCAGGGGGATAGGCGAAGGCATTTGCCGTGTGTTTTGCCGGGAAGGGGCGACGGTTGCCCTATGGGATGTCATGGAAGACGGACAGCGGACCGCTGATAACATAGCAGCGGAGGGAGGTACCATTTTTTTTCAGAAAGTCGATGTTACCGATCAAGATGCCGTTGACGACGCGGTGGCGAAAATCATTGGGGAACATGGCAAAATCGATATCTTGATCAACAATGCGGGCATTATCCGCGACCGGTCTATCTTGAACATGACCAGGGAAGAATGGGACCAAGTGATGAACGTGAATGTAGATTCGCTGTTCATTACGGCAAAGGCGGTGCTGCCCCATATGAAAGCGGCCAATTACGGAAGGATCATTTCGGCCTCCTCCATCAACGCCTTTCAAGGCGCATTCGGGCAAACCAATTATGCCGCGAGCAAAGCGGCGATAGTCGGTTTTACGCATGCGCTCTGTAGGGAGGTGGGAAAATATAACATTACCGTGAACGCGGTGGCCCCGGGCTTTATCAAATCTGAGATGTCAGATTCAATGCCTCCCGAAGTGGTCGATGCCGGCATCTCCATGATTCCGGTAAAACGTATAGGTACGCCGGAAGACATGGGGCATGCTTACTTGTTTTTGGCTTCCAAGGAAGCAGGTTTCATCAGTGGCCATACCCTTCATGCCAACGGAGGCGCCTTGCCCATGTAATGGCCATCGCGGTGCCCGATGTAACAATATTGAATTTTAAGATTAAACCTTATTTCTTTTATGAATCCAAGAATAAAAAACCAATTCGATCTATCGGGTAAGGTGGCGCTGATCACAGGGGCGAGCAAAGGTATAGGGGAATCCATTGCCCGAGGCATGGCAGAGTATGGCGCCAAGGTAGTGGTGAGTTCGCGAAGCCAGGAGTCGGTGGATGCGGTCGCCAAATCTTTTTGCGACGATGGGTTGGAGGCCAAAGGAATCGCTTGCCATGTAGGAGACGAAGCCCAGTTGGAACATCTTGTTTTAAAAACCGTAGAACACTACGGAGGAA
>JBATHI010000107.1:0-1691 GCA_049666645.1 Flavobacteriaceae bacterium
CCATTACAGTTCGCTGTCAAAGACCAAAGTATCGAGTTCGGAAGCCTTCCATGGGGTAATCTGCCCTTGGGTACGAAAACGGATCTGCCAAACGGTGCGACTGGAAATAGGAGGCTGCACATTTCCCCAAGAATTCCTGATATAGGTGGCAATAGCGGCTATGTCCTCATTTTGCAGGGTGGAGAAGGAGGGCATGACGGGCAAAATATCGGGATTGTCGTATTTCTTGCCATTTACCGTGATCGGACCTTCCATGCCGTGCAACAATATCATGGCCAATTTATGTTCGGGCCCATTTACCCATTCCGAATGCTTTAAGGGAGGGGCAAAACGGGCCATACCTTCTCCTTGGGTGCCATGGCAATTGGCACATAGGTTTAAAAATTTTTGTCTTCCCATGGCGTACACCTTACTATCAATTTCAAAGGTGGTGTCCGATGCCATTTTTTCCTTTACTGGCTTGCCTGGCCAATTCAATTTTCTGGTCAGTGCATCTGGAACCTCCGATCGCGAAAGCAAATCGGGCATTTGATCGAGAACCAGCTCCCCTGAGTCGTTGGAGCCCCTGGAATTGATGATTCCGTTGAAAAGGGCCTCCTTGATCCAGATCTGATCGGGACCCGGGGAACTGCCCGCGATCCGGAAAAGCTGCTCGATCTCTTGATGTTCTCCCTTGTTGGCTATGGCCGTGGCCAACATTTCGGTGAATATTTCATGGCTCTGGTCGTAAGTCTTCCATGCTGGCCGGGAAAGCAGAAGGGCCAGAAAAGAGGATTCCCGATTCTCGAGACTGCTCATGACCACATCACGGGCCACCGGGAGTTGGCCATAGGCGTCCAAAAATTTAATGGCGATTTCAAAGGCCAAATGGGCATCGATTTTATGGCTGGCCAAAACCATCTGCATTTTTACAAGGGATGCGGCCCCATCATAATTCGATTTTATAAAAGTTTCCAAAGCCTCCACGATCTCCGGATGTCGTTCCGCTGAAGCCATACAAAGTCGTATCGCAGCTTGCACCACTTTGGGATCGGCAGCATTGAGGGCTTCGAGATAAAGGTCGGGTTGGTCATAGCCCAACCCTTCCAAGGTCCATAAGGCGTGCAATTGCCCCAGGGCATTACCTTTTGCAAGCTGGTTTTTTAGTTCGGGCAGGATCGAAAGGTCCCCTTTTTCTACGAGCAGCCGTTGGGCCATGTCACGGGTCCATCCATTGGTACTGCCCAACTGTTCCACCAAGGTCTTCGGATGGGCCGAGGCCAGGTCAATGGGTTTTGTGCTTGCGGCATTTTTCGATTTTATGCGCCAAATACGGCCCATATGTACGGGTTTGTCCAGTTTCCTTGCCAAGGTGACTTCTTTAAGGTAAGGGGTCATATAGGGGGCATCCTGAATAACGCCCTTGTACATATCAACCACGTACAAATTGCCATCGGGCCCGGAAGCCAATGATATGGGCCGGAAACGTTCATCGGTGGAGGCCAGAAATTCACGGTCTGCATAGGCCCCTTTTGCGCTCAACATAAAACCTTCCTCGACCACCTTGTTTCTTTTGATCAGGTTGGCGGTAGGCTCACAGACAAAGGCATCGCCTAAATAATTTTCAGGCATCGCATCCCCGCGATAGACCATAGGCCCGCAGGCCGAAGCGAATTCCAATAATCGGCCTTCCTCATCCAGGGTGCCCGGTA
>JBATHI010000108.1:0-4418 GCA_049666645.1 Flavobacteriaceae bacterium
CTGTTTCACGCTGGAGGCAGACCGCGCAGCCGACCGAAGCTTATCCGCATCATCGTCCCACGAACCGCCCCTATACGATCTTGGGTGTATCACGGTTGGCTTCACCCAAGGGTTTGTGCTTTCCAAACTCGCATAACTGTCTTCCTTGTACTCGTCCAAGGTCCATTCCGCCACATTCCCGTGCATATCGTAAAGTCCCCAAGAATTGGGCTTCTTGCTTCCCGCCTTGGCATAGTGGTTCCCGGAATTGCCATAATAAACCGCATAATCGTCCAAATCGGTTACCGCATCGCCAAAACCATAGGCCGAACTGCTGCCTGCCCTGGCAGCATATTCCCATTCGGCTTCCGTGGGCAATCTGTAGAACTTACCAGTTACCGTACTCAGCCATTTACAAAAAACCAGGGCCGAATAGGCCGACATGCTCACGGCCGGAAACCCCTGTTTTCCCATGCCATAGGATGGGTCTTCATACGGGGGGCTCGGACGGGTGATCGCATCGATCTTCATTACTTTGTCGTTTTCCAATTTCACGAAAAGTTCTTGATTCTGTTTGAAGAATAGTTCGAAAACATCCCAGGTAAGTTCATATTTGCCCATATAAAAAGAATCCAGGGCAACCTCGGTTTGTGGACCCTCATCCGGTTTTCTGCCTTCTTCGGTTTCCGGACTACCGATGACAAAACTACCCTGGGGAACCAAGATCATTTCAAACGAGACATCGGTGGCCGGAATTTGCTGTACAAAAACATTTACGGCAATGGTTTCTGTGCTGTCCGCTTCGTTTTCAGTCAGGGGCGTGGCAAGGGATTCCGGCGCCTGCGACATTGCGGTTGTGCCAAAAATAAAAGTCAAGCTTAAGGCGATGGCCCGTAAAATAGGAGACAGCGGTTGCATCATCATTGACGATATTTGTATTTCGCTTAAAAATATGGTTTTTTATCCAAATACAAATGTGAAATCCAATCCTACTGACCCGTCATCTATATCGATGAAATAAAGGTAAAGCCTACTAGGGCCTGGCCTCCAAAAAAAAAGAGGGTTGCCAACCGGCAACCCTCTTTCACTAACCAAGATCAAGAATTACTTATCGTGTTCTATACCGTCTTCAAAAAGCGTTTCGGCCATTCGTGTTTTGTTGAAGTCGATATTTTTAAAATCGCTCATTTCCTTATCCTTATCGAAATCGAACACCAAAAGGCCCTGGGTGTTCATATATTCCAAGTTTTTGAAAGAATTGAATTTGTTGTTCTGTATTTGTAGGACCTCCAAACTGGCCAGTTGCCCGAATTCCCTTGGGATTTCGCCGCCCAGTTGGTTATTCGCCAGCACCAGTTCCTTAAGCTTGGAAAGATTGCCCAGCGTATTGGGTATACTGCCTTCCAAACCATTTTCGAACAGGCCCAAGACCACTAGGCTCTTCAAATTGCCCAAGGCTTCCGGTATTTCACCTTTTAGATTATTGCTCGATAAATTCAATATTTTTAAATTCTTGATATTTCCAAGGCTTACGGGGATGCTTCCTGTAAGAAAATTATTGAACGCACTGAGCTCTATCAATTGGGCCATATTGCCCATATCGATGGGCAGTTGCCCTTTAATTCGGTTCATTTCCAGCTTCAAGACCTTCAGCTTTTCAAGCTTGACGATGGTTGCGGGCAATTCCCCGGTAATCCCGTTAAATGCCAGATTAAGCACGTTCAGACTTGTAAGATCCCCGATACTTGCAGGAATCGCGCCTTGCAGATTGTTATGGAAAAGATTGATTTCAACAACATGGTCATTGACCAACTTCACCCCGTACCATTGACCGACGGCGGAATTGATGTCCCATTTGTTCTGCCATCCCTCCCCATTGGTGGCATTGTAGAGGTCGACAAGAGCGTTTTTCTCGATTTGTGGGATATCGGCGATCGCCGAGTTCCCAACCATAAGAACAAGCAGAAAAGCAAACATGTATTTTTTCATATCCTATGTTTTTGGCACATCCCGCATTATTGATCGTAAATTCCCACATTAGAAAGAATTACCTTACAAATAACGTTATATTCTAGATTAAATGCAAAATTTCTCGATGAAATGCCCATTTTTGTGGTGAACACGCGTAATTCTGTGGTGAAAGAAATAACTTACTTTTTGTGAGGGATTAACTGGAAGCGGTTTCGAGTTCGGAAGAGATCTTCTCCCATTTCCGCATCAGGTTTTCCAGTTCCTTTTTCTTGCTATGGTAAGTATCAAAAAATTGGTGCCTTTTGATGGTCGCCTCGTAATCAAGCATTAGATCTTGATCATTCACGGCGATTTCCTTTTCCAGACTTGAAATTCTGGCTTCGACCGAACTGAGTTTGTTTTTTAGGGATTTAAGCTTCTTTTGCCCATCGAAATCAATGGAGGTGCTCTTTTCCGATTCCTTTTCCTTCTTCTTTTGCTGTTGCTTTTCTATGGCCCGGAAATTCTCGACCTTGCGCTGTTCCAGATAGAAATCGATATCGCCAAGATATTCCTTTATCTTTTTGTCCTTAAACTCATAGACCTTATTGGTGAGCCCTTGTAGGAAGTCTCGGTCATGCGAGACCAAGATCAAGGTGCCCTCAAAATTTTGAAGTGCCTGTTTCAACACATTTTTTGATTTGATATCGAGGTGGTTGGTAGGTTCGTCCATCACCAGCACATTGAAGGGCTGCAACAGCATTTTGGCCAATGCCAGGCGGTTGCGTTCCCCTCCGGATAATACTTTTACGTATTTTTCGACCTCATCCCCCCGAAAAAGGAAAGAGCCCAGAATATCCCGGACCTTTGCCCTGTTCTTTTCATTGGCCGCGTCGATCATGGTATCCAGAATGGTTTTATTCCCATCCAAATACTCGGCTTGGTTCTGGGCAAAGTACCCGATTTGCACATTGTGGCCCAATTTCACGTGGCCCTCGTGTTTAAGCTCCCCGACCAAAATTTTGGCCAAGGTCGACTTCCCTTGCCCGTTCTGGCCCACGAAAGCGGTCTTGCTGTCCCGTTCCAACAAAAGATCGATGTGCCTGAGTACTTCATGCGACCCATAACTCTTGGAAAGATGCTCGATTTCGGCCACTACTTTTCCAGGGGTGATGGAAATCGGAAAGCGCAGGTTCATCACCGCATTGTCATCCTCATCGACCTCGATGCGCTCCATTTTGTCAAGCTTCTTGATCAGGGACTGCGCCATGGATGCTTTGGTGCTTTTTGCCCTGAACTTTTCGATCAAGCGTTCTGCCTGTTGTATTTCCTTTTCCTGATTCTTCTGGGCATTGAGCTGTTGTTCCTTGATTTCGCCCCTGAGCTTCAAGAACTTGGAGTAGGGTTTGTTATAGTCATATATCCGCCCCAGCGAAATTTCAATGGTCCTGTTGGTGACGTTGTCCAAAAACATCTTATCGTGCGATACGATCATCACCGCCCCCGGATAGCTGTTCAGGAACCCTTCGATCCAGATGATCGATTCTATATCCAAGTGGTTGGTAGGCTCATCCAGCAAGAGCACATCATTGCTCTGCAGCAACAGTTTGGCCAATTCGATACGCATGCGCCAACCGCCCGAAAAAGTATCGGTCTTTTGATCGAAGTCTTTACGTTTAAAACCCAACCCGAGCAAAATCTTTTCGGTTTCCCCTTGATAGTTATAACCTCCCAAAATCTCGTAATGGTGCGATACATCGTTGAGATCCACCATCAACTGATGATAACCTTCGCTTTCATAATCGGTGCGTTCCGCCAATTGGTGGTTGATATCGTCCAACCTGGTTTCCAATTCCTTAATTTCCACAAAGGCTTGGTAAGCTTCTTCCAAGACCGTTCTTCCCTGTTCAAAATCGATATCCTGCCTGAGAAAACCGATCTTTATGTTTTTCTCTGTGGCAATGGTACCGGTATCCAAGGCCATATCTTTGGACAGCAGCTTTAAAAGCGTGGATTTTCCCGCCCCATTTTTACCAATTAGGCCTACACGGTCTCCCGCATTGAGGCGGAAAGATATTTCCTCGAACAGGAATTCACCTCCAAATGAAACAGAAAGGTTATGTATATTGAGCATTTAATGTGATGAATGTTACGTTGAAAAAGCCTGCAAAATCCTACTTTTGCAAAAAGTTCTGCAAATGTTAAAAAAAGGAAACAAACTCTACAGCATTTTAACAGGAAGTTGCCCAAAATGCCACCAAGAAAGCATGTACGAAGCCAAAAACCCCTATAAAATTGGATTTTTATTCAAAATGAAGGAGCGCTGCTCCCATTGTGGAACGAAATATAAGATCGAGCCTTCGTTTTTTTATGGGGCGATGTATGTAAGTTATGGGCTGGGCATCGCCTTTGCAGTAGCCGCTTTTGTGATCTCTTTTTTAGCTTTCAAGGCCACCTTGTTACACACGTTTATGGCAATTGTGGCGACC
>JBATHI010000109.1:0-3507 GCA_049666645.1 Flavobacteriaceae bacterium
GGGTATCGATCATATACCTGCACGCTTCAAAACAGGCATCCCTATGTGGTGCGGATGCCCCGACCACCACTACTGGCTCTTCCACTTTTTTGGCCCCTATCGCATGACGGATGACCACTTTGTTCAACTGCCATTTTTCAATGGCCTCAATCGTGATTTTTTCCATCTCCTTCATGGCCATGGTCCTATAGGTTTCAAATTCAAGGGAAACGACCGTTTCACCTAGGGTCAACTCCCGTACCGTGCCCACAAAGACACAGATGCCGCCACTTCGTGGATCGGAAAGTTCTGCATACACCTTTGACACCTCCAGGGTGTCCACTATTTCTATGATTGCTTTATTCATCAGCCTCCACTTACAGGTGGTATGATGGCGATTTCGTCGCCTTGTTGCAATACTTGGTCATCCTCGGCATACTCGCTGTTCACGGCGACCGCAATCGAGGACAATCGGCCCAGGTCGGGATACGAACTTTTTAATCTTTGCCGTAACTGTTCCACGGAAGTGGGCCGGGCCTCCCCTGCCTCAAAATGAATTTTGGATTTCCCAACGATATCCTTAGCTATCCCAAACAACAAAATTTCCATAGATTCACTTTTTTCAATATAAGATACAAGTTACAAAAATTTCCCGCCCGCCTAAGGTTTCTCGACTATTTTGGCATTGATGGGCATCCCGTAGAAATCTATGGGCATGGCTTGATCGCTGATGGCAACATTGTTGAAATGGGTGGTACTTTTTGCCTCTTTGATATTACGGCCCTCATAATCGTGCCAGGTAATCGACCTGGGCAGCAACAGGCCGTTGGTCATCGACCAATCGTTGTAACGTATCCATTTCACATTACCGGATTTTTCTCCGCTCCTATAGGTAACCGTATACCCCAACCACGCCATTTGGTGGGTATCGGGATCATAGTGGATAAAATACTCGTCCTTGGGCGAAGTTCCCACCCCCTCGCCATATCCGATCCGTAAGCCCGGATAGGACTTGCCTTCAAAAACCAAGGGATCGGTGGGGCCATAATAAATGCCATTGTCACCCAACACAAAGGGCATGGCGAAAAAATAGAACATTAAATTATGATAGAACATGGGATCGCCTTTATAGGTGTCCTGGAGATCCAACGCCCAAACCGCCTTTCCATCGAAACCCATTTCGATGTCGCCCATCACGATCTTGTCCAATCTGGAAGTGAGGTCGATGGTATGGATTTCCCCTGCAGCTTCCCTCTCCCCGGCGGGAATTTCAAAAATCAGGGTTTTCATGGCGCGCCATCGGTCCAAACCCCCATGGGCATCAAAAACCGCGGTGAGTTCTTCGGGAAACTCGGGTTTGGTGTTTTCCGCACTATTGGCTGAAATAACGGACGTTTCCGCTTTGGGAGCTTGCTTACAGGCCGTTATCAAGATCAGGAGTACAAGGGGAACGAAGCTTTTCATAAGTAGGTTTTAAAGGTTGTTCATTCTGTCGGGGAAACGCTCAATTATTTACCGAATCGATTACTTTTGTAACCATGCACGAAATTAAACAAATCAGCAGCCTCCAGAATGCCCTAGTGAAAAAAATGCTGTTGCTGCAAGAGAAATCAAGGGAAAGGAAAACAGCGCTGCAATTTGTTTTGGAAGGGATCAAGGAACTGCAACTGGCCCTGAAAGCAGGTTATTCCATAGAAACCATCTTGTTTTATGAAGGTTTGATAACCATCCATGATTTAAATTCACTTTTAAACGCGACTGCCCCAAAGCCCGAGCTCATTGCGGTGACCAAAGAAGTCTATGAAAAATTGGCCTATCGTGACAGCACCGGTGGCATCGTGGCCATTGGCCGATGCAAGACCCATGACTTGGCTTCTTTGGTCATCAACAAACGAAACCCTTTGATCTTGGTCGCCGAAGCACCTGAAAAACCCGGGAACATCGGTGCCTTGTTGCGCACAGCGGATGCGGCAGGGCTCGATGCCGTGATCATCGCCAATGGCAAGACCGATCTGTACAATCCCAATATCATCCGATCGAGTGTGGGTTGCCTGTTTACCAATCAGATTGCCATGGGCAGCACGGGCGATATCATTTCCTATCTCAATCGGAAGAAGATAACCATCTACTGTGCGGCACTTTCCGCCTCCAAAATTTACGTCGAGATCGATTTCAAAAAGCCTTCGGCCATAGTGGTAGGCACCGAATCGACCGGACTCTCAAATACTTGGCTCGAAGCCTCCGACCAGAACATTCTTATTCCCATGCAGGGCGAAATCGATTCGATGAACGTTTCGGTCTCCGCGGCAATCCTTATCTTTGAAGCGAAAAGGCAGCGCGGATTTGCCTGATCGACAACCCAAAAATCATCGTCGATCGTGGCGGTCAAAATATCTGAATTGAAAATAAATACCACAGCTTTTGAATAACTTGTACTATATCATCATTTTCATTTTGGCATTTCAATTTATACTGGATACCTGTCTCAATTACCTCAACGCAAAACGCTTCAAAGACCCCCTGCCCATTGAACTGAGCGATGTCTTTGATGCCAAGGAACATCAAAAATCCTATGACTATAAAAAAACCAACTACCGGTTTGGTATCCTATCCTCGACCTTTTCGGTACTGCTCACCATTGGATTTCTGACGTTTGGCGGCTTTGAATGGGTAGACCAGATCGTAAGGGGCATCACCGATGACGCCACTTTCATGGCGCTGCTCTTTTTTTTTATCGTAATGTTCGGCTCCGATTTGTTGAGCCTGCCCTTTGCCTATTATTCCACCTTTGTCATCGAGGAAAAATTCGGCTTCAACAAAACCACCAAAAAACTGTTTTTTGTCGATAAGTTAAAAGGATGGTTCATGCTGGCCGTGCTGGGCGGCGGGATCCTAGCCATGGTGATATGGTTCTACCAATGGGCCGGAAGCCAATTTTGGATCTATGCATGGGCCTTGATATCGATATTTACGGTCTTCATGAACCTTTTTTACAGCAAATTGATCGTGCCCATGTTCAATCGGCAAACCCCATTGGAAGAGGGCAGTTTAAAAAGCAAGATCGAGGGATATGCCAAAAAGGTAGGTTTTGAACTGAGCCAGATCTTCGTCATCGACGGCTCAAAAAGATCCACCAAGGCCAATGCCTATTTTTCCGGTTTTGGCAAGGAAAAAAGGGTAACCCTTTACGATACGCTCATCAAGGATCTGAATGAAGAGGAAATTGTGGCTGTACTGGCCCATGAAGTGGGGCACTACAAACGCAAGCATATCATTTTCAATCTGGGGGCCTCGATCTTGCTCACCGGGCTCACCCTATTTATCCTATCGCTCTTTGTCAACCACCCGGAAGTGTCGATGGCCATTGGCGTTTCCCAGCCCAGTTTTCATGCGGCCCTGATCGGTTTCGGGATCCTCTATTCCCCCATATCCGAAATCACGGGACTGGTCATGAACCATTTTTCGAGAAAGTTTGAGTACCAGGCCGATGACTACGCAAAAAAGACCTATGCTGCCCTGCCCCTGATC
>JBATHI010000110.1:0-2004 GCA_049666645.1 Flavobacteriaceae bacterium
CTCCTACATCATGGCCATGCAAGAAAGGAACGTGGAAGTCATCCCGACAATAAACCGGGCCAACAAGTTACAGGGATTCCGGTTCCAATATGAAGGCCATAATTTCAAGGCCAGTGAGGTACACCGCTCCATGTCCGGGGGAAGGATAATGGCACAACTTTCCCGGAACAAAGGGATCGCCAAACCAAAAGAAATCGGAAAATCGGTCCAACTACTAGGGAAAACGGTGGAACTGGGTACCAACCTCGCAACGAGTATCGGCAAGAATATCATCAAGAAAACCATAAAAAAGGCCATCGACACGGGAATCGGAATTTAAAGCTGAAAACTATGGGATATAAAAAACTGGACGAGGTAATGGAACTGCTCACCGAGGAGCTGGACGGGTTCAACAAGTCCATCCTGAGATTGGAACGGTTGACCCAAAATACGGACAACATCAAAGTAATGCCCGATACTTCGGAAATCGAACGATTGCTCCGGGAACATTTGAATTCCGAGAAGACCAAAACCGAAAGACTACAGAAATCTGTTCAGGATATCGGGAATAAGATTTCAAAAGCAAGATTGGTTCCGAAGGTACAGTTGTGGATTCATTACTCGATTTGGTTCATATCCTTGGTTATCATAGGGTATCTGGCCTTAGAAGTCTCTGCAATTGGGGAAATTCAAGAAAAGGCTTTTGCAAAGGGAGAGCAAGAAGTAATATCAAATCTAAAAGGATATTTTGACCAAAACCCAGGGCATTATGAATCGTACCAAAAATGGTTAAAGGAAAAAGATAGTGTTCCAAACCGAAAGTAGGGTGCGCCCTATGGAATTTTTGCTTGACGTTTATCTTCCAGAACACTACAAAAATTCCACAGGATCCATGCGCAAAGTTTTGGGGTAAGATTTGGGACTCGTCCCTGAAATACCCATAAAAGACTAACAACTATTCAATTTGACATCAAATGGTTGGAAATGGTATCATCTAAAATGTCCAACCGAAAAATATCCAATTGTGTTACCCATGTGTTACCCAGAACTAAAAAAGCCGACTCTTAAAAGTCGGCTTTCCCTTGTTGTACAGGCGGAGAGACTCGAACTCTCACACCTTGCGGCACTAGATCCTAAGTCTAGCATGTCTACCAATTCCATCACGCCTGCAACTTTCCGTTTTAACGGGATGCAAATATAAGGCAAAAAATCAATTTAAAAATAGCTGTCGTTTAAAAAGTTCTTTTAGTAAATTTAGCCCATATACCAAACCTTTACGGATGCAGCAGATTACCGAATACATTGCCCAAAACCAACAAAGATTTATCAATGAACTCATCGAACTGCTAAAAATCCCATCCGTAAGTGCCGATCCCGCTTTTACCCATGACGTTCTGCAAACGGCAGAAGCCGTGAAAACGGCCTTGGAAGAGGCCGGATGTGATCTCGTGGAAATTCACGAAACAGCGGGTTTCCCGATTGTCTACGGTGAAAAAACCATCGATCCAAACCTGCCCACCATCCTGGTTTACGGCCACTACGACGTGCAACCGGCCGACCCCATCAATCTTTGGAATTCCCCCCCCTTCGAACCTGTGATCAAGGCCACCGACATCCATCCCGAGGGCGCGATTTTCGCCAGGGGTTCGTGCGATGACAAAGGGCAGATGTACATGCACGTCAAAGCCCTGGAATTTATGGTAAAGACCAACCAACTGCCCTGTAACGTCAAATTCATGATCGAAGGCGAGGAGGAAGTGGGCAGCAAGAATTTGGCCACCTATGTGGCCGCCAACAAGGAAAAACTGGCCAACGACATCATCCTGATCTCAGATACCGGCATGATTGCCAACGATGTCCCCTCCATTACCACGGGACTGCGCGGATTGAGCTATGTGGAAGTGGAAGTGACCGGCCCCAACCGGGATCTGCATTCCGGACTGTATGGCGGGGCGGTCGCCAATCCCATCAATGTTCTGGCCAAGATGATCGCAGCGCTTCATGACGAAGACAACCACATCACCA
>JBATHI010000111.1:0-7561 GCA_049666645.1 Flavobacteriaceae bacterium
GATCTATGCCAATGTTTATGGTGGCACGGGTGAAATCGACCTTATCTTGGTGCTGGCCATAAAAAGTGAGTTGACAAAGAATCGAGAGGATACCGCAAAAGTATTTCATAGACAATTTTCTGGGAAGCATGGTCCAAATTTACCAATTTAGTTTGTTGCACTTGTATGGCTTTACCCCTAAATTAGTCGAATGAACGCCAATCTGCTCAAGACGCCCATCGTGTATCTAAAAGGGGTAGGTCCCAATCGCGCTGCCAGTTTGCAATCTGAATTGGGCATTAGCACCTTTGAAGACCTGCTTTACCTTTTTCCCAACCGCTATATCGACAAAACCCAATTTTATAAGATTGCACAATTACAGCGAAGCGGGGCCGATGTGCAGCTCGTAGGGAAAATCATCCATATGAAAACCGTAGAACAGAAAAAGGGAAAACGACTGGTAGCGACTTTCGTTGACGACACTGGAGAAATGGAGTTGGTATGGTTTCGCGGGCAGAAGTGGATCCGGGAACAGCTCAAACTGAACACCCCCTATGTGATTTTCGGGCGCTGCAATTGGTTCAATGGTTCATTTTCCATGCCACATCCCGAAATGGAACTGCTTACCGATTATGAACAAGGGCCTCGGATCAAAATGCAGCCCATTTATCCATCCACCGAAAAACTGGGAAACAAAGGCATCTCCAACAGGGTGATAGGCAAATTGATCCAACAGCTGTTTTTGGATATCCAAGGTCGTATTTCGGAATCGCTCTCTCCCCAATTACTGCATGAATTAAAATTGTTGCCCAAATACGAGGCACTGTTCAACATCCATTTTCCAACAAACCAGGAATTATTGGCCAAGGCCCGGTTCCGGTTGAAATTCGAGGAATTGTTTTACATACAGATACAATTGATTTCCAAAAAAATGCAACGGAAACTCAAGATCAAAGGGTATAATTTTGATAAGGTCGGCAAGCTGTTCAACGATTTTTATGCAAACCATCTCCCTTTTGAACTTACCGATGCCCAAAAAAGGGTCATCAAAGAAATCAGGGCCGATGTGGGCAGTAATGCCCAAATGAACCGTTTGCTCCAGGGCGATGTAGGTTCGGGCAAGACCATAGTTGCCGTAATGATCATGCTTCTGGCCATCGACAACGGGTTCCAGGCCTGCCTGATGGCACCTACCGAAATTTTGGCCAACCAACATTATGAGGGCATCCATGCCTTGCTTGAGGGCAGCCAGGTCAAATGTGCCCTTTTGACCGGGTCTGTTAAAAAATCGGAGCGAAAGCCCATTCACGAGGCGTTGGAGAATGGTGGATTACATATTCTCATCGGCACCCATGCCCTATTGGAAGACAAGGTGCTCTTCCATAATTTAGGACTGGCAATCGTAGACGAGCAACATAGGTTCGGGGTCGCCCAACGATCAAAACTATGGCACAAGAACGAGATACCTCCCCATATTTTGGTGATGACGGCAACACCCATTCCCAGAACTTTGGCCATGAGTTTGTACGGTGATCTTGACATTTCGGTGATAGACGAACTGCCACCTGGACGAAAACCGGTTAAAACGGTACATCGTTATGACAAAAACCGATTAAAGGTGTTTCAGTTCCTCAGGGAAGAGATAAAAAAAGGGCGCCAGGTTTATGTGGTTTATCCCCTGATACAGGAATCCGAAGCCCTCGATTATAAAGACTTGATGGACGGTTACGAGAGTATCGTACGTGAATTTCCCCTGCCCGATTATCAGATTTCCATCGTGCACGGTAAAATGAAGCCCGCCGATAAAGCTTACGAAATGGACCGTTTTGTGAAAGGGGAAACCCATATCATGGTCGCTACTACGGTCATTGAAGTCGGGGTCAACGTTCCCAATGCTTCGGTGATGATCATTGAAAGTGCCGAAAGGTTTGGCCTTTCCCAATTGCACCAATTGCGCGGACGTGTGGGACGCGGTGCCGATCAAAGCTACTGTATCCTGATGACCGGCCATAAACTGTCATCCGAGGCCAAAACAAGATTGGAGACCATGGTTCGTACCAATGATGGTTTTGAGATCGCCGAGGTCGACCTACGACTTCGAGGGCCGGGGGATTTAATGGGCACCCAGCAAAGTGGGGTATTAAACCTGAGAATCGCCGATCTGGTGAAAGACAACGACATCCTGAAAATGGCTCGCCATTATGCCTTAAAGATCCTTAATGAAGACCCTGGCCTAGAGCATATCGATAATATGGTACTGCGCCATACCTATACCCAATTGCTGAAACAAAGCAATATTTGGAACTATATCAGTTAAAAAAAAGGTAGCAAAATTCCCTATACCCTTTAAATTTTGCATGCAATTACATGGCTTCGCCCAGCTCTGCCAACAGTCTTTCAGAATTGGCCCTGACGCCTGCAGGCGGATCGAGCGATAAGGATTTTTTTAAGTTCTTGATGGCATTTTTACGATCCCCCAAAATTTTATAGGCTTCCCCCAAACTATCGAAAACATTGGCATTGGTCGGGTTATTCTTGGCATTGATCTTAAAATATTTCAAAGCCATATCATTTTCACCCATATTGAGCAGCATATAGCCTAAGTTGTTCATTTCATTGGTGTTTGCCATATCGGCCATATCCGGTATCATGGCAAGGACTTCGGCCTTTTGGCCCATCTTATGTAATATTTGTGCTTTGATGGCCATGTTGTTATAGGTTTTTGAACTAAAAAATTGCCCTTCCATCGCATTGTTGATCCAACCCAGCGCTTCAGTCAAATCGCCCCCATAGTTCAAGGAAAAATTGGCTGCCTGTTCCCAGTTTTGCCTTTGAAATCCGGCTTCCCCCTGAAGTTTTTGACGTATATCGGCAAGTACGATGGCACTGACATCGAACGCTATTTTAAAAGGTATCTGTTTTTTCTCCCAGTTCAGTGCTATGGTAGCTCCATTGGAATCCATATCGGGAAAATCATAGGTCAAAAACTCCGTATGGGGTATCGTCTTTGTATCGACCTCCACGCGTAAGGCATCCTCCATTGGATCATAGAAATAACTGCCCCAGGCGGTATGGTTCTTGGAAAATATTATAACGGCCCTACCATTTTCCTCAAGGATTATATGAAGTCCGTACTTGCCGGCCGCCAGATCCTTGCCTTCAATTTTTACGTTATCGCTAAACTCGATCACGGTATTCTCGTCGGCACCGGCCCGCCACGGAGAACTTGTTGCAGTACCGAAACCCAGGTTATTCATACCATAGGGGACCAATTTTCCCCATATTTCGCGATCGTTCACCGCAGGCCTTGAATAGTCAATCGAAATCCCTGAAATCCCGATTTGTTGCGAAACCCGGGCCCTCTGGCTGTTTCGAGGTAATTCGAGCTGTGCCCGGGTCATTGGCATTCCTAATAAAAATAAGCCAATGCACAACTGCATGGCCATCGAAGTGATTGATCGTGTCATCTGGTTAATTTTAGTGATTAGTATTGTTAGGTTGATTCCTTAAAGGTATCGATACATTATATCCCAATAAGTTATATTTATGTTAATCCCTGAAGGTCAAATGTTAAAGCAATGGCTTACAAGATGTCTTTTGAACATCGTAATTTTCAACATAGATACTTTCGAAAAACCACTACTTTTGGTAGCTTTGTAAGCTTAGAACATTTTGATTATGGGAGTGAAAAAAACATTGTTCGACAAGGTATGGGATTCCCATGTGGTGCAACATATCGAAAACGGTCCCGACGTATTGTTCATCGATCGTCATATGGTGCACGAAGTAACGAGTCCGGTCGCCTTTTTGGGCCTAAAGACCAGGGGCATTTCGGTAATGTATCCCGAAAAGACTTTTGCGACCGCGGATCATAACACACCGACCATCAACCAGCACTTACCGGTGGCGGATCCCCTTTCTGCCAATCAATTGAAGGCCCTGGAGGAGAATTCCAAAAAATACGGTATTTCCTACTGGGGATTGGGGCATGAAAAAAATGGAATCGTGCACGTGGTGGGCCCTGAATATGGAATTACCCAGCCCGGTGCGACCATTGTATGCGGTGACTCCCATACGTCAACGCACGGCGCATTTGGCGCCATTGCCTTTGGTATCGGCACTTCGGAGGTAGAAATGGTCCTGGCCACTCAATGCATCATGCAAACCAAACCCAAAAGCATGCGCATCAATGTGGAAGGAACCCTCGGTTGGGGGGTCACTCCCAAAGATGTGGCACTATATATCATTTCTCAACTCTCCACTTCCGGTGCGACGGGCTATTTCGTTGAATATGCCGGCGAGGTTTTTCGCAATATGAGCATGGAAGGCCGAATGACCGTGTGCAATCTGAGCATTGAAATGGGTGCTCGAGGTGGCATGATCGCCCCTGATCAAAAAACAATCGAATATGTGAAGGGCCGGGAATTTACCCCAAAAGGCAAAGCTTGGGATAAGGCAATGGCCTATTGGAAATCCTTACCGACCGATGAAGGAGCGACCTTCGACAAAGAAATCACCTTCGACGCCCGCAACATCGAACCGATGATCACCTATGGGACCAATCCCGGGATGGGAATCGGTATCTCGAACGGCATCCCCAGGGCAGAAACCCTCGAGGGCGGGGTGGCAACCTACAAAAAATCGCTGGAGTATATGGACTTTCACGAGGGCGACAAAATGATGGGCAAAAAAATCGATTTTGTTTTCCTAGGAAGTTGTACCAACGGCCGAATAGAAGACTTCAGGGCATTCGCCTCCATTGTGAAGGGCAGAAAAAAAGCGGCCAACGTAACCGCTTGGCTGGTGCCCGGATCCCATAAAGTGGAAGCGGCCATCAAGGCGGAGGGCCTACTTAAAATATTGAACGAAGCTGGCTTCGAGCTCAGGGAGCCCGGCTGTTCGGCATGTCTTGCCATGAACGACGATAAAATACCGGCAGGCAAATATGCGGTGAGTACCAGCAACCGAAATTTTGAAGGTAGGCAAGGTCCCGGTGCGAGGACCCTCCTGGCCAGTCCGCTGGTAGCAGCCGCAGCTGCGGTAACTGGAAAAGTGACCGATCCACGGTCCCTGATGATGCAGCAAACCGCTTAATTATTGATTTATACCAAAAAAAATGGCATACGATAAATTCAACATACTCACCAGTTCGCCTGTACCGCTTCCCATCGAGAATGTGGATACTGACCAAATCATCCCGGCCCGATTTCTCAAGGCAACAGAAAGAATAGGGTTTGGAGACAATCTTTTTCGGGATTGGCGCTATAACCAGGACAATACGCCCAAGGAGAATTTTATTTTGAACAACCCCATTTATGGTGGAAAGATATTGGTGGGCGGCAAAAATTTTGGATCCGGCTCTTCAAGGGAGCATGCAGCTTGGGCTGTATATGATTATGGGTTCAGATGTGTCGTATCGAGCTTCTTTGCGGATATCTTTAGAAATAATTGTCTCAATATCGGCGTTTTGCCGGTGCAAGTGAGTCCCGAATTTTTGGAAAAGATATTCAGGGCCATCGAGGCAGATCCCAAGACACAATTGGAGGTAAACCTTCCCAAACAGACCATCACAATTTTGGCTACGGGGGAACAGGAAAGTTTTGACATCAATGTATATAAAAAATCGAACATGCTGAATGGTTTCGATGATATCGATTATTTGTTGAACATCAAGGAAAATATAAGGGAGTTTGCCCAGCATCGGCCCCTTTAATGAAAAAGGAAGGCTTTGATATACCAAAAACCCAAGAATTTAGGGGGCCAATAAAATGAAAAAAAGAAAGTTGGAAATAATGGATACCACCTTGAGGGACGGGGAACAAACGTCAGGGGTGTCCTTTTCCGTTTCGGAAAAACTGACCTTGGCCAAACTGCTGCTCGAAGAATTGAAGGTAGATCGTATAGAAGTGGCCTCTGCCAGGGTTTCCGAAGGAGAATTGAAAGCGGTGCAACAGATCACCGAATGGGCAAAAAATGAAGGCTGCTTGAACCGAATCGAAGTTTTGACCTTTGTTGATGGTGGCGTCTCCATCGATTGGATGCTGAAAGCTGGCGCAAAAGTCCAAAACCTGTTGACCAAAGGCTCTCTGAACCACCTGACCCACCAACTTAAAAAAACACCCGAACAACATTTTAAGGAAATTGCGGAAGTTGTACAACTTGCGCAAAAACATGGTATAGAAACCAATGTTTATCTGGAGGACTGGAGCAACGGCATGCGGAACTCCAAAGACTATGTCTATCAGTTTCTCGATTTTCTCGTCACCCTGCCCCTAAAACGAATTTTGTTGCCCGATACCCTCGGGATATTGACCCATACGGAGACCGCGTCTTATGTGTCGGAAATTATCAAGAAGTATCCTGGGATACATTTCGATTTTCACGGACATAACGACTATGATTTGAGCGTGGCCAATGTCATGGAAGCAGTAAAAGCTGGCTGTCATGGCTTACACCTTACCGTGAACGGGATGGGCGAAAGGGCCGGAAACGCCCCATTGGCCAGTGCGGTCGCGGTCATCAAGGACTTTCTCCCGGAAGTCCAGATTTCAATCAATGAATCCTCCCTTTACAAAGTCAGCAAACTGGTTTCCGCTTTCACCGGTTTTGGTATTCCCGCCAACAAACCGATCGTCGGGGATAATGTCTTTACACAGACAGCAGGAATCCATGCCGATGGGGACAGCAAGAAAAACCTTTATTTCAATGATCTGTTGCCCGAACGGTTTGGCAGAAAGCGCAAGTATGCCCTCGGAAAAACTTCGGGCAAGGCGAACATCCAAAAAAACCTTCAGGATCTGGGCCTTACCTTAAATGATGAGGAACTAAAAAAAGTCACGCAGCGCATCATTGAACTGGGCGATAAAAAAGAGCGGGTCACCAAAGAGGATCTGCCGTACATCATTTCTGATGTCCTGGATAACGATATCCTCCAAAAAAAAGTGATCATCAAGTCATATGTGCTTACCCATGCCATGGGATTGAGCCCATCAACGACCGTTGCGCTCGAAATAAATGGAGAACTGCTTGAAGCCCATGCCCAAGGCGATGGGCAGTACGACGCCTTTATGAATGCATTGCGCAAGGTTTACCATGCCAAAAAAATGCCGCTCCCCAACTTGGTCGATTATGCCGTCAGGATACCGCCAGGGAGCAATTCCGATGCTTTGTGCGAAACCATCATCACCTGGGACAACAACGGAAAAGAATTCATATCGCGCGGTCTCGACTCAGATCAAACCGTCTCCGCGATCAAGGCCACGGAGAAAATGTTGAATATCATATAATTGCATACGGCCGGTAACAGCTATTTTAGATACCCAATAAAAAACCGATCAACAGCATCAAAACATCAGCATGAAATTAAACATAGCGCTATTAGCAGGGGACGGAATAGGTCCTGAAGTCATTGACCAAGCAGTAAAAGTATGCAATGCGGTCGCCAAAAAGTTCAACCACCAAATAACCTGGAAACCGGCGCTCACCGGCGCAGCGGCGATCGATGCGGTCGGAGATCCCTATCCCGATGAAACCCATGAAATCTGTGCCAATGCCGATGCGGTATTGTTCGGTGCCATCGGCC
>JBATHI010000112.1:0-2547 GCA_049666645.1 Flavobacteriaceae bacterium
ATATGCAATTGCAATTGATCCCTGAAAATGCCGAAGAAGAAGCCATAGCGAATAAGTTGCGGGCCGTGGTCAACGGCACCAGTTTGTTGAACCAGGTAGGGGACACCGAATTTGGGGCTTATGATAAAATTTTTGCCGTGGTCGACTTTGAGGATGGCAACCCCGCCGATGAAAACGGGGATCCCATCGATCCGGAAGATCCCAGTTTCAATCAAGTCTATGCCACGAACCTGTTGAGCAGCTTGGATGTGACCAACACTGAGGAACCGTCAAAAGTGTACCCGGGAGCTATTCTATCGAACCTGGGCATCAATTTCAATGCACAATACCAATCGGCCAACCTTACGGTAAGCCATGCAAACCTCTTCGTGCAAACGCCCAATTTGGAAGTCGACTTTGGAGTGGGCATTACCAGGGCATTTATCGATGCGCTGATCTCTCCCGTACCTGTTGAAGAATGTGATGTTTGTCCGGCAGTGCTCGATTTTGAAGGATTCGTATATAATGAAACGGTACAAACCGTTTTTGCCGACCCAAATTGTGATCCGGAGGAACTTGCGGAAGGGGAAGTTTGTCCCATTGTGATACCTTATTATTTCGAGGATATTTTCACCAACGAGGAGTATTATATCTCAGAGGCAGGCGAAGACGGGCTGATACTGCCCGCCGGAGAATATTTTATCAAAATCGAAGATCCACAGAACTATGAACTCGATTTTGGGGAAGGCATTGGCATCTTGAGGGTAATCAATCGGGTATATACCGTGAGCGGAAATTTTGACGGGGACTATACCGTAGAATTTGGGGACTTCGTTTTTCCTGAGGATATCAGTCCGTTCGTGAAGATCTACAAGACCATCGAAGATGACGTTTTAGAGGAACTGGACGAAGGCGAACTGGAAGAACTGTTTCCCAGTGGCATCCAATACTACCTGGTGGATGAGACATTGGACGGTACTGAAGGGGAGGTCCGGTATTTCTTGAATGATTCAGAACCGCCCCTGTTGCCCTACGTGGGCCGCTTTATCGTCAAGATTTCCCTGCCCGACGAACCCAACTTTGAACTGGTCTATGATAATCCGCTTATCGTGGAGGTCGTCAATAAGGTATTGATCGTGAACAGCGATTATTTTGAGAATGATGGTGGGCCTTTCGGCATCGATTATGGCCAGACCATCTCGACCGCCGATTGGCAGACCTTTTTGGATGAGAATATCATTATCGAAGGCAATAACGACGAAGTGGTTGATATACTCAATATTTTCCCCGACGGAGTCCCCTATTATTTGGTGGATGTGGACTTGGAAGGCACCGAAGCTGAGGTAAGGTATTCCCTTGGGGACATCAATGATGAAGACTATCTCGAATTACCGGCAGGACTCTATGTGGTGCGGGTAGAGATGCCGGAAAGCAACTATGATATTGAATATGGTGATTTTCTGTTGCGTGTAAACGTCCGCAAGATAGAATTGACCTTTAATGCCGATTCGTTCGATTTGGAATATGGGGAGGAAGTCTTCGAAGAAGATATCCAGAAGTTCAACAATCCGACAGAAAGCCTGATATCGGTATTTCAAGGATTTGCCTATGAAGACAATGAATTCGACCTGTTCGATGAGGCGATTCCCTATGTTTTCGAGCTGATTGGTGGTGAGGGCGAAATACCGCTGGGCGACCGTTTGGTGGTGGGCGATTATCTTATCAGGATCGAAAGTGGCGCGGCTGAAGATTTGCAGAACTATGAGATTACCTATGACGATGGAGAGGAGGGAGAAAACAATGTTTTGACGATCACCAAGGCAGAACTTTCCGCATGTATCGATCCCGAAATACCTGAGATCAGGGCTGGGGACCTGATTACCCCAGCATTCCTTGATGATTATTTTATCATCAATGGTTACCTCTATGATGACAACCAAAACAACGTGTTCCCTGGTGGCGTGATTACTTACGTGCTTGTGGAAGCAGGGGATGAAACGATTATTCCGACCGAAGGCATCACCTTGGGAGAGGGCATCTATACCATCAGGATTTTTGGTGATGAAGATGATGAAATTGACAATTATCTTGACAATTATACCGTAAGTGGCCTGGCCTGTAAATCGACCATCGAGGTGAGCAAATGTGGCGATGCCGTAATCCTCGATTTCAGCAATTATGTGGTAGAGGAAGATGGGTATCGCTATGATAATGTGGCGCCCGGTTCCGGTCGGGACCTGGATGCCGTGGTCACGGTCCAATCCCAGTTCAATGTGGGGTCCTTTACGATTGACCAAAATACGTTCCCTGTAGGTTCGGACGATCGGAAGCAATTCAGGCCCTCGGCATCGTTCAATATCACCAGTGCATTTCCGGAACCCTATCTGGAGTTTAGGATCGAATTGGTCGATGGCACGACCGGTTTGCCGGCCACCGATGTGGGGAATTTGATCGCCAACGTACTCGATGTGGACGGAGAGTCTGCGTTCCAGGAATACGCTGAGGTCACCCTGCCCCTAGAATACACAGTTGATGGTGCCACGCAGATTGGGGTCGAGACAACGGATG
>JBATHI010000113.1:0-6820 GCA_049666645.1 Flavobacteriaceae bacterium
ATTGTCTTGGGCGTTTCTTATTCTAGCCGTTTTTTCCACCAATAGATCGATGCCTTCCGGCAGATCGATGCTCAACGTCACTGTGTCCGAATCGTTGCTGGCATTGTTGTCGTCCGGGAAAGAATCGAGCAATTCGGCCGTGTTCGAATACACCCCGCCCTCGATCACGGTGGCCGTGATATCCAAAGTGGCCGACTGCAAGGGTGCCATTTCAAAGATGTCCCATTCCCCGGTCACCGCAACATAATCGCCCAGGGAAGCGGTAGCGGAAACAAACTCGAAACCGCTTTCCAAAAGATCCCCTATCAATATGCCCAACACCTTGCTGTCGGACAGGTTGTTGACCGTGACCCTGAACACCACTTCGGTGCCCGGCGCCGCATTCTCATTATCGACCCCCTTGGTGATTTCCAGATCAATGGGATCAGGGGCGCAATCGGGGGTCAAATTGGGGTCACAGGCATCGAGGGGGTCGCTGCCGTTGGCAATTTCTTCCCCATCGGTAATGCCATCCCCATCGGTATCGCAGAGGCCGTTGGTGTTATCCGGGATACAGGGGTTGGTATTGGCGGGATCCAATTGATCGACCACCCCATCCATGTCCTGGTCCAGGATATTGGAATCCAGGGCATCGATGATGCCGTCGCTGTCTTCGTCCAAAGGATTGAGAAAATCCGGCCCAACCTCAACGCCGTCTTCAATGCCATCTTCATCGGAATCCCTATTGTTGGGGTCGGTGCCAAGGGTGGCCTCCGGGCCGTCGAAAAGTCCGTCCCCATCGGTATCCACATCGCAATCGTTCACGGAAATGGTCACCTCCGATGAGACATTGGCACAGGGGGCCTGGGCACCCGCAGTGGTAAAGGTGAAGACGTAATTGCCGTCGGGCCTGCCCACAAAATCGACCACGTTCCCTGCGCCCAAGGTAAGGCTTCCGGAAGGGTCGGTGGTGATCGCCCAGGATCCGGCATCCTCCCCGGCAAGTCGGTCGTCGAGGTCAATGGTGGTGGGGCCATTTGCCGCCACGCTGCAGGAGGAGGCATTGGTGGGCGTACCCGCAGAGGGTTGGTAGGCTACCACCACGCTGACCGATTGCCTTGGGGAAGCGCAATTGTTTAGGGTGGCCTCCACATAAAAGGTATAGGTAATGGGAGCGCCACTGGCGAGCGGTGCCGCCAAATTCCGAACAATACTTGCTCCAGAACCAATAGGAACATCGTTGTCGGGACTGGAATACCAATTAAAGGTGGGGTTATCGGTGCCCGTGGCAGAAAGGGTCACCGTTCCTGAACCGCATAATTCAATAGGATTCGCGGAAACCCCCGTTAAAGTGGGCGTTGTGTTTACAACGATACTGATCGTGGAAACAGGGCTGGCACAAGATTTAACGGCATCATAAAAAAACACATAGTAGCTTCCTTCCGCCGGGGGTGGGTTATTGACCTGTGCCGGGGTCAAATGCGCCGCGGTGTTCAATGGATTCGAATCGGTGCTCCATTTCAAGGTTGTTCCCGCAGGGGGCGTACTGGAAGAATAATCGCTGAAATTTTGGGTAATGACGTCGCAAAAAACGGTGGGCACCCCGCTATTGATAACTGGAGCCGTGGTACCGGCATCACAATTATCATCGTTGATGATGGTACCGATAGCGGTACCGCCGCCCGTTAAACCTACACCATTGGTTGGCGTACCCAATTGAACAGTAAAGGTTTCATTGGATTCTATTAATACTTCATTAACGATGGCAACTGTAATATTCCTGACTTCTCCTGCGGTCCCGGTAAAAACCAGAGTTCCGGGGGTTGCGGTAAAGTCGACCCCGCCCCCTGTTGCGGTACCATTGCTAAAAGTATAGGCAACCGAAGTACCTGCTACAACCGCATTGCTCAACGTTACCGAGAATACCATATTGCCACCTGCTACATTTTCTGCTACCGATACATTACCGATTGACAAGTTGGACGTGTCGTTATCATTATTGGCTACCGCTATATCACCGATCGAGGCACCTGTTAAAGCATTATAGGCAGGATCCAATGAGGTAACGTTGCCCGTGTTGATCGTATAGGCAATGTTACCGTCCACGATCGCGTCGTCCACACCAGTGACC
The DNA here is from genome assembly GCA_049666645.1 of Flavobacteriaceae bacterium. GTDB lineage: Bacteria > Bacteroidota > Bacteroidia > Flavobacteriales > Flavobacteriaceae > Pelagihabitans. The sequence continues at coordinate 2,111 of JBATHI010000113.1, forward strand.
GTGACCACCACGCCCGTATTCCAACTCGCTACCGGGACAAACACATTTGCGGGAACCGTCCCCTCCGTAAGGTCGCTACTGGAAAGGGCAATGGTGACCGGGGACGATGGCATCGTGCCAAGGCTAACCGTAAAGGTGGCCGTGCCACCTGCTTCTGTGGTCGGTCCAGAAATCGTTGAAACAATAACACTTGGTGTATCATTATCATTATTGGTTACCGCTACATCACCGACCAAAGCACCTGCTAAAGCATTGTAGAAAAGATCCGATGAGGTAACGTTGCCCGTAACAATCGTATAGGCAATGTTACCGTCCACAATCGCATCGTCAACGCCAGTGACCGTGACCACCACACCCGTATTCCAACTCGCTACCGGAACATCAACAGTTGCGGGGACCGTTCCTTCCGTAAGGTCGCTACTGGAAAGGGCAATGGTGACCGGGGCCGTTGGGATCGTGCCAAGGCTAACCGTAAAGGTGGCCGTGCCACCTGCCTCAGTGGTCGGTCCGCTGATAGCGGTCACATTAACCGATGCCACGTCATTATCCTCATTCGTGACCACCAAATCGGCAACATCACTATTGCCTAAACTGTCATAAAATGGGTCTGTAGAATTGACCTGGTTCGTTCTAATATTATCTACGATATCTCCATCGATAATATTATCATCTACGCCCGTGATGACCAAATTTACTCCGGTATTCCAATTTCCATCGTCAAGAACCACGTTTGCAGGCCCGGAGGTCTCAGTGGCATCATACTGGTCAATGGTTACGGTGACAGCGTCTGTCGGTTGGCTTGTCAACGTAAAGGTAAAAGTTGCCTGCCCGCCGGCTTCCGTTGTGGTTCCGGTGGTAGGAGATACAGTAACACCTGCAGTGTCATTGTCGACGATTCTGCCTCTTGCGTTGCCTCCTCCTGAGAGAACTACACCATTAGTGGGGAGACCTAATTGAACCGTAAAATCTTCATCATTGTTTTCATCGACTAAGTCATCGATAATGGGCACAGTGATGGTTTTTACCTCATTTTGGGTTCCCGTAAAAATTAAGGCCGGGCCTACTGTATTGTTATAATCAACACCCCCCGTGGCCGTGACATCCACAAAGGAATAGGTAACGATGGTGCCTCCAGCAACATTGTTGTTTAAGGTCACTTCAAAAACCATGTTCCCAATATCCTCATCCTCCGTTACATCCGAAATCGAAAGCGACTGGCCATTTAAAATACTGAATGACCAAAAGGAGGCAAGCAAAACTAGTTTGCGAAGAATGGACAAACCCCTGCATGGCATTTTACCATTTTTATGAGTGGACTTCATTTTCATAGCGGTGCTTCGGATCAAGATCAATCCCAAACATTTAGAGGTAGGGACTCTGATAAATGGGTTTCAATATTACAAAAAAAATCGACCAAAATCGATCTTAAAAGGTTTAAGTACAGGTTTTTTCGGGTAAAAATCAATCTTATTTCTATTCGATCGCTACGGCAGCGGTATTTACCTCAGGAACGATCTTTTTGACCAACCCCTGCAACACGTTCCCCGGGCCCACTTCGGTGAACAAGGTCGCCCCATCGAGGTGCATTTGTCGCACGCTCTGGGTCCATCGCACGGGGGCGGTCAATTGGGATATCAGATTCTGCTTGATCTTGTCCGGCTCTCGCACGCCTGTGGTGGTCACATTCTGATAAATAGCACAGTTGGGTTTGGAGAAGATCGTGTTTTCGATGGCGGCGGCCAATTCTTCCCTGGCCGGCTCCATCAAGGGCGAGTGGAACGCACCGCCCACCGGCAATAGCAAAGCCCTACGGGCCCCCGCCTCCTTCAATTTTTCACAGGCCTGGGTCACCGCTTCCACTTCCCCCGAGATCACTAGCTGCCCAGGGCAGTTGTAATTTGCCGCGACCACGATCCCTGGCGTTTGTGCACATATTTTCTCCACGATGCCATCATCTAGCCCCAGAACGGCCGCCATGGTGCCCGGGCGAATTTCACAGGCCTTTTGCATGGCCATCGCCCGCTGCGAAACCAATCGCAGGGCATCCTCAAAAGTGAGCACCCCGTTGGCCACCAGGGCCGAAAATTCACCCAGCGAATGACCGGCCACCATATCGGGTTTGAAATCACTGCCCATCACCCTGCTCAAAATCACTGAATGTAAAAAAATAGCGGGTTGGGTCACACGGGTTTCCTTCAGGGCTTCTGGCGTACCCTCGAACATGGTATCGGTGATACGGAATCCAAGTATTTTATTGGCATTCTCGAACATTTCCTGGGCGATGGGATGTTTCTCGTAAAGATCAAGTCCCATCCCTACGAACTGTGCGCCTTGGCCCGGAAAGATATATGCTTTCATCGTTTGTTTTTTTATTGGTGCGGCAAAAATAAGGATTATTTACCGGAAAAAATTGGGAACATTCCTTTTGCAACAGACCCCTTGAACGCTTATGGGTGATGGGAAGAAACGGCCCTCCAATAGGGCTCGGTCACTGCTTTTGACTCCTGCCCTCCAGAAAAAAAAGGAAAAAGAAATGTTAGATCCTATTTGAACCAGCTCGAATATTTTACATAGCTATCGGCAATACGGTCGATCTCGCCTGCACTGAGTTCGGGGCTGATATCTTTGATCTTCCGCGCCGGCATTCCGGCAAAGACCGTACCCGAAGGTACATGGGTGCCCTTGGTCACCACCGCGCCGGCGGCAATGATGCTATGGCTTTCGATCACACAATCGTCCATCACGATACTGCCCATGCCGATCAGTACATTGTCTTTGATGGTACAGCCGTGCACGATGGCGTTGTGCCCTATGGAGACATTGTTGCCGATCGTGGTGGGCGACTTCAGATAGGTGCAATGGATCACCGCCCCGTCTTGCACGTTCACCTTATTGCCCATTTTGATGAAGTGCACGTCGCCCCTTAAAACGGCATTGAACCAAACACTGCATTGGTCGCCCATGCTCACCTCGCCCACGATCACTGCGTTTTCCGCTATAAAACAGTCGTTTCCGATCAGAGGTGTCTTTCCGTTGATGGTTTTGATGATCATGTGTCAATGGTTTTATGGCCCCTTGTCGGGACGGGATCTAAAAATACGACAACAATTCCTGTTTTTTGGAAGCGGAAACCGATAATTCCTTGCCATTGGAAATCACCACACTGCCCCCTTTGCCCTTTTTGTAGCGCATCACGGCATTCACATTCACCAAATAGGACTTGTGGATGCGGACAAAATGAAAAGGGGACAATGCCTCTTCAAAATATTTCAAGGTCTTGCTCACCACAATGCGCCTTTCCTCAAGATAGACCTCGGTGTAGTTGTCATCTGCCTTACAATAAAGGATGTCCTTGACATCGAGTACCTGAAAACCGTCCTGGAGGGGAAGGCTGATCTTGCCGGGCACCGATTTGAGTTGCGGTCGCAATATCCTGTCTTCCAACAGCGCTTCGCGTTTCTTGATATCGATGACATAATTCACGCCCTTGATCAGTTCATCGATGGCGATCGGTTTCATGAGGTAATAGGCCGCATGGTTGTTCAGGGCGTCCATGGCATATTTACCATAGGCCGTCACGAATATGGTCTCAAAGGTACGGTCGGGCAACTGGTCCAACAGATCAAAGGCATTGCCAAAGGGCATCTCGACATCCAAAAAAACCAGATCCAAAGAATGCTCGTCAATGAGTTTCAAACCTTCCTTTACGGAAGCGGCCTCGCCCTTTAAAGCAACATCGGCGCAGTACTTTCCCAGATAGTTCCGCAATATTTCGCGGCTTTGGAGCTCATCTTCCACAATGATCGCATTCAGTTTCATCCGTTACGGTTTAATACACTTGTAGTTTTGGGGTTTAAAATCCCCATTCGCTTTTTCCTTACTTTCATAATGTGTCTCAATCTTTCCTTAAAATCAAGATGATCTTGGTGCCAGAGCCATCCGATTCCAGGTCTGCAATGCTTACTTCAACCTTGTCTTTGTACATTTGGTTCAAGATTGCGATGCGTTTTCCGATGTTGCCCATCGCCTTCGACTTCTGATTCTTTTGGTTTTCCGTCTTCAATTGGGCCGATTTGGTTCTCCCAATCCCGTTATCGGAAATGGTAATTTTAAGGCTGCCGCCCTCTATCGGTGCCAAATCGATATGGAGCCACCCCTTGTCTTCCCTATATCGCAAACCATGCCAAATCGCGTTTTCGATATAGGGCTGCAGCAACATGGGCGGGATTTGATACGCACCCACCAATGCCTTATCATCGATTCGGATTTTGTAATCGAATTTTTCCGGAAATCGTGAATGTTCCAATTTCAGGTACAACCGCAACAACTCCAATTCTTTGGTCAAGGGAATAAAATCTTCCTCCGAATTTTCCAGTACGGCCCGCATGAGGCCCGAGAAATCGCTTAAATAACGATTGGCGCTGCGTTCATCGTTTTTGGCGATATAATTGTTCACCGAGTTGAGCGCATTGAAAATAAAATGCGGATTCATCTGTGTCCGCAACGATTTGAGCGCCAGGAGGTTGTTTGCGAGTTGTTGCTGCCTGTTGCTCCGGTAAAAAAAGAAAACCGCCAACCCCATCAACAGCAGCCCCAAAATCAGCGAATAAATGATCCATTGCTGACGCTTGTTGCTCTCGAATGCCAATTTTTGCTCGGCAAGGGCGAGGTCATATTTGCTCTGCGACAATTCCCGTTCCTGTTCAAGAC
>JBATHI010000114.1:0-5293 GCA_049666645.1 Flavobacteriaceae bacterium
GCTTAATTCTATAGGGAACATTGGCATATACGAAAAGGTCCCTATTCCAGAATTCAGCCAATCTGGATGGAAAATAATCCTCGATAAATTCCAGGAATTTAAGAAGGTAAATGATTTGATGATCGCCCCAATATCCAATATATGACCATGGATCATTGGGTTCTATAACCTCCCAGTCGAATCCGCTTTTGGTGACCCGGTACGGGTTATAGCCCTCAAAGGTCGTGGCGTTCAGAAACTTGAAAATCATACTATCCATACATTCGGGATAGGAATGCGCCAAGGCTTCCCAGTTCTGGAAAATATCCCGCCAATTTCCCTCATAATCCAGAATTTTTGATCCATCCATTTCGCTACGGGTATTGATGGAAAACCTATTCCAGGGCCTACTGGGATCGCCGTGCCTTCTGCTAAACTTAAGCGGCAGATATTCAATGCACAACCGCTGGAAATCACTGTTATCGCTCTGGAATGATAGATCTCGCAATATTTTGGACGTAAAAATCTCCGGTAGCGCTTCCAAGCGCTTGGTCATGGTTTTGTATACCTTGCCATTTGCCTTGTTGATATAGTGGATAAAATCTGATCTTTCGATATCATAATTATGATCGAAAATACCGCCGCGCATAATATTGTAAAGCACATTGGCATAATGCCTTGACGTTTTCAACTGGTCTTGGGTCACCTGCAATCCATCGGCGGCTCCTACCAATTCCTTTAATTTGCGGGTTCCCGTCGCTATATCGTTTAATACGGCTTTTTGAAGCCCAGCATCCGATCTTAACCGATCGGTTATATAGGCAATTCCGGAAGCACTTTGGTTGACATTCGCAACGATCATCCATTCTTGTATGGAGTTTGCGGCAAGGTGAAGTCGTGTACTTACAAAGTATGCCCCTTTTTCCCCTTTGATATCTGTTTCTTCCTGAAGGGGTTTCCCAGTCCTAAAATCATTTAACTGTACTGAAGAAACCAGATGCGTTGTATCATTAAGGCCCATTGACCAGGCAATATTTGCCTTTAAAGCCTCACTGGGCTCAGCCTTGTCAACAATAATGGCACTCAATGCGAAAATCCCCAGGCCCACCTCGGGCTGTAATTCATTTCTCTTGTAGGCATCCACCAAGTTGCTCCTTGTATTTTGCAACTCCGTAGTAACACCATATGGTAAAATGTTCTGGATCCCATCGATGACATCCACATTGAGCTCGGTATTGGAGGTATTTTTCAGAAATGTCCGCTTTACAAAACCGTACTCGTTACTCGAATTCCACTGGATCTTGAAGCTGAGCCCTAGATCTTCATTGATCTCCTCAAAAATGACTTTATTCCCATAAACGTTTTTATACAGGTACCTTTTGGTATGATACATACCGGAATACGTTTCAGAAAAAGGTTCCCAGAGAAAAGTTTTTGAATCCGAATGCAATCTTATTATGCACTTGCTACCCGTAATTTCAGCAGATTCCGTAATCTTATCGTCGGTGTAATAGGGAAAAAGCGCATATTCACTGTTCTTTCTTCCGGCAGTGAGGCCCCCATTGCTTGAAATGAACATCCAATGGTTCGAATCGCTTACAATGCTCATGAAAAAAGGGCGCATCGCATCACAATTTTCAATTTTGTAATAGATTTCATTTTCAAATGTCACCTGCCCCCCCTGAACCTTTTTCCGGTCCAGTTTCAGTTCACTTTCCCCAATGTAAGGTCCTTTGCCCATAATTCTATTCAATATTATTAAAAAGCCTCTCAAAATATGAATATTTAAAGAGGCCGACATCGTTCATTTCACATATTATTCCACCAAAAAAGGGATATTCGCGGCCGCCGAATGCCCATTGCCATCGGTCGCATAGACAAACAGTCGATATTTCCCTTTTGCAGGTGATCGAAGTACCAAAGTATTCCCTTCTTCTGCATCGAAAAGGCCCTGAACCGGTTTAGGGCGTTCTTCATAATCCCCACCTTCTCTCAAATCGGTACTTTCGGGCAATACTTCCCAACGATAGGAAACCGCATCGTTTTCCGGGTCGGATGTTGTAATGGTTGCCGAGTATTCCCGAGTCGGGGTGAGTATAATGTTATCGTAGGCGGTCTTCCCGTCCAAATGGAACGATTCTATCTTGGGTGTCCTATTTTCGGGCCAACTACCGTTCCAGATATAATGCATTACGTCTACCGATTCGGTTTCTTGACCATCCTCCAAGAAGATTCCGTACCAAGTCGGTGTCCGTTCCTGTTTGTTACCCCATAAAAATACGTAGGATCCAACACATTGCAGGGAATCGGCCTCGATTCCGCCCTGATAACGTTTTAAATAATTGGCCGCCTTTACCGTGCTGTTTTCCTCGATAGGAGCCCCCCATGTGGTCACGGGCACCTCCCAATGGCCTGTCGCGCCCCATTCGGTGACCATATAAGGACCTTCCCAGCCATATTCCTGGATCAACCTTGGTAAATCGGGCAGATCACCATACATCTGAACCGCAAGGATATCCAAATCGGGACAACGCTGCTTGATCAGCTGCACTTCCTTTTCTGCTATCCCGGCTAGGCTGGTGGTGGTTAAATGGTTCGGGTCAATTTCATGGATCATTTCCGAAATTTCATTTACGGCATCCCAAACTTTTTGATTCGTATAATTCAGATTGAGCTCATTACCTATTCCCCAAATCAATAATGCGGGATGATCTTTAAGCGCCATTACCTGTTTTTTGATCTCTTCCAATTGCTTATTCACCTGTTCCCGATCGCCATAATCGAACCCGTGCCTTTCCCGGCCCACTTCAATGCCCATACTCACCATGAGACCATTCTCGTAGGCTTCATCCAAAACTGCTATGGCAGATCGTTCCCCATTGTCTGTTCTCCATGTTCTGAAAGAATTGGCATGATGGCTTGCCAGGGCATTGATATTGCCAAATTCCAAGCCGGCACCTTTGATATAAAAGGGCTTTTGATCCACAAATAATTGAAACTTTCCTCCCTCCTTCCTGATTGTTACTTTTGCCGGTGGTGCCTGAAAAGCAATCGACTCTGTCACTTTGGTTTTTTCAGGACTGTTTTTACAAGAAAAAATAATGCTGGCACAAAGAACAACGATGATGCGATTCATTTTTAGGTCTATGTTCTTATTAATAATTCCTCTACCTCCTCGAGTGTTCTTCCTTTGGTTTCGATCACAAATTTATAAACAAAAAACAAGGCGCATAAAGATAGCAGCGCATATAAGGCAAAGGTAACGGTAGGCCCCAGATTGGATAATTCCCATGGGAACACCTGGGTAACCGAAAAACTTACCAGGGAGTTAAAAAACCCAACGACCGATATGGCAATGCCCTTGATTTTGCTGGGGAAGATTTCAGAAATCAGGGTCCACATCACAGGTCCGAGCGATATGGCAAAGGAGGCAACATAGAGCAAGATCGCTATCAGTACCAAAGTGGCATTTATTTGGATGAAATTGGTGATTTCATTCCGTTTAAAGCTGAGGAATTGCGCGTCATCCAAGCGTTCCTGAACGGCTGCAAACAAAACGGCTTGACCGTCAAAGGACTTTCCCTGTAAATCGGTCAGGGCCATTTTTACTTTCTGGTCATTGATCTTGGCAAGGTTTGTTTCGTCAAATACGTAACTCGCATTATTGAAGGCCATGGTGGCCATCAACAAGGCGATGGTCATGCATGCGGTTCCAATTAGCAATAACGGTTTTCTTCCCAACCTATCGATCAACCATATGGCGACCAAGGTAAAGACCAGATTGGTAAGTCCCACTACAATGGCCTGCAGGAAAGAGGAATCGGTGCTGCCCCCTGCCTGCTCAAAGATGGTAGGGGCATAGTAAAAGATGGCATTTATCCCAGTGATTTGTTGAAAAAAGGCAATCCCCAAAGCGATGATCATGATGGTAGCGTACTTGCTTTGAAAAATATCGGCCAAGCGGCCTTTCTCTTCCTTTTTATCGATTCCTCGTTGAATCTCTTGAATGGTAATCTCGGCATATTCTTCGCCACCGATCTTCATCAGGATCTTACGGGCCAATTCGATATTGTTGAGTTTTTGGATGAGCCACCGGGGGCTTTTCGGGACTGTCCACAATGCGAGGAAATAAATGGCCGCCGGGATGGCCTCCACGCCCAACATCCAGCGCCAGCTCTCCCCTTCGATATCAATCAAAAAATAGTTCGAAAAATAAGCGACCGAGATACCGATAACGATATTTAACTGGTTGAACGAAACCAGACTTCCCCGTAATTTGGGAGGTGCGATTTCAGCGATATAGATAGGTGCGATCAATATCGCCCCGCCAATGCCTATACCTCCGATGATCCGTGCGATTATAAATTCCGTATACCCAGTGGCCAGGGCCGACCAAGCGGCGGAGACGGTGAACAATGCGGCTACGATGATCAGGATGTTCTTCCGACCATACCTATCGGCCATGGGTCCTGCCATCAGGTTACCGGCCATAGCACCGAAAACGACACATCCTACTGAAAAGCCCAGCATCCATTCGGTCATTTCAAAATAGATTGTGATCCCCTTAACGGCCCCTGAGATCACCGCACTATCGAAACCCAGTAAAAACCCACCCAGCGCCACGATAAGGCTGATTAAAATGGTATATGATTTGTTCATTTTTACTTGTATGCCCGGTTGTTCCATGATTGAGATATTAAGTTGGTTGGTGGTTTTATGGGTTATTAAAATCTACTACGGGCAAACAAGATAAGCTACTTCAGCCAAAAAAAAAAGGCAAGGATAATCGAAATGGCCCTTTTCCCAATTGGAACAACGTTTTGTTGCCCAACACCGCCATAAGATATGTGCCATTTGCCGACCTGGCGCACCACCTGCGGACGCCCCTCAAGCATGTCAACTTGCACCCTTTAAGGGATTCTTGGAAATCGATCATCTTGAAGGATTTTCCCTTTTAACCGCCATAAAGGCTACCTCAAATCGGGAAAACTCCATTTAAAAAGCACGGATGGGACATATGCGAAGTGTCGTTTAGAAAATACCCTCCATCTAAAAAAATAGGTTAAAAAATAAGACGCGATTGCTTGTAGGGTTTCAAAAGGGAAGTGATCTTGGAGCACATGGTTTTGGTCAAGGCTCGTAGGTAGGGCAAGGAAAACCCTAAATTAAATAGTATTTGTCGTGATTAATAGATTTAAATGATTTCCGCACTCAAACCCGCTTGGAGCAGCCGGCTGCAACGCGGTTTTAAATCGGTATACTCACCGGTCTTTACCGTGCATTTTCCATTATAATGTACAATTAGGGAACACTG
>JBATHI010000115.1:0-2703 GCA_049666645.1 Flavobacteriaceae bacterium
GGTTTTCCTTAATTCTACTTTTTGTCTTATCGATGGCGACCGAATCTGAATTCGAGGTTATCGAATCGATCGACAATTCAGTGTCGAACCCCTTCTTAAGCGCCTTTGTGACCACCGAATCGGCTTCCCTTACATTATAGGAGAAAATAAAAAAGAATACGACCGAGATAAAGAGATAAAATTGGGCAGGATGCAGGTATTTCAACCTTTTCCCATCGACAAAACGTCTCGCCAAAACGCCGGGCTTGAACAATAGCGGAAAAAAGCTCTTGAAGAAACGCGCATCGATATCAAAATAATTGCTGATGGTATTGCTGAACAACACTTTGAAAGTGAGGTTGTCTGCAGTTTCCTGTCCGCAATATGGGCAATAGTCGAAAGAAGGGTCGAAGGTTTTTTCGCAATTTTTACATTGGTATTCGGTTGGCATGACAAATACTTTGGTTAAAAATACAAAAAAGTAATTGCAAATGGGATAGGACAGTTTACCCTATGTGAATGTCATACTTGGCAATGCCCTCGAAGACAAAAATTTGAATTGGCGTCAAGAATTATGATCTAAAGCTTAAGAAGAACTTAGCATTGGCCCCGAAGCGCTTGGTTATTCGAACAACAGCTTCAGTTCAGAAATCCGCTTCTCTTTTTTGGGTTGGCGGTTTTTAATGGCAAATTCGGTATGGAAGCGGTGCTTTTCCAAAAATCCTATCTGTAGTTGATTCCATTCAGATTTGGTTTTTACCACTGAAAGGAATTTCAATTCCTTGAAGAGTAAGTTGCCAATTTCGTAAAAATCGCTACGACCCAGGTAGTCGAGATCGCAATCACATAAAACCTTTTCCAATTCGGTCTTGGGGGATTGCGGTACTTTGGTCGCCATAATCAGGCCCTTTACGACCTCGATTTGCTTTTTGCCAAAACCATAGGAGATCATTAAATCCGCGGTTATCGCTGCACCGTGTTCCTCATGGTTTTGGGTAGAAACGATAAAACCTATGTCATGGGTCAGGGCACCGATCCGTAAAAGTTTGGCATCCTCGGCCGGGAGATCTAGTCTTTTGATGTATTTATTGCAGGTCTTCAATACATCCAGGGTGTGGTTCACACTATGATAGTAAAGGCCTTTCGGCAAATACGAATTCAAAATTTCCAATGCTCTTTTTCGGAGCTTATAGTAACCCTGCATCTAATGAAATTAATCTTGGAAGAACAGTTCAACCACCCAAACCGCAATCATCAATATCACAAAACCAAAACTGATTGCAAAGTATTTTATTGCGCTATGTACACTTTTAAACTTCTGGTCGATGATTTTGCTTTCCGCATGAATTTGTTCGCTCAATTGTTCAAAAAGTTCTTGTTCGTCGGAACAAACCTGAATCAACTTTTGCGCAAATTCTTTAATGTCACCGAAAGCATAAACGGTATCCCTGAAGAAAAAAACGTTTTTGGTATACTTCATTTCAATTTGGGGTTTGAAACAAAGGAAGCAATGGTAAATAGAAATCAGCACACTGATCATCCATAAAATAGATAGGACGATAAAGATTCTACTTCCCAACAACAAGGGCTCCAGTTCGTCGAGCCGATCCACAAAAATTCCCAGAATAAGGCTATGGAATGAAAAGATAACCCCTGCCTTGAACTCCGATGCCCGGATCAGTTTTTCCAATCTTTCCAATTGTTCCCAATAATTATTTGGATCATGTATCATACTAAACCATATTAAAAATAGATTGCCAATTGGATTAAAATGGGTGCCAAAATCGCCAAAATAAATATACGACAAAATAATTTGAACTGGTTTGGACAGCCATGATGCTTTTCAGTGCAGCCCATCAAAATATCAATACCAAATACCATCCTAAACCGCCCATCACCAAGTCCCAAATGTGCCAAAACACAGCTGGGGCAATCTAAACAAAATGTATCGGAATATTAAATTATTTAAAGGGAGATGGGCATTTCTGTAAATATATTTTCCAAAAGTATTATCTTTTCGCCTTTATGTGCCATAAAAAATGGTCTGATAATTGCATTCATTATTTAAAAATTCCAATATGATCAAGAACAGCATTTTTGCCGCTTTATTCGTCTTAACCGGGTGTTTCGTATTCGGTCAAACAGCTTCGATCAAAAAGCCCAAGTTGGTGGTGGGCATCGTGGTGGATCAGATGCGGTACGATCAATTGAACAAATATGAAAATAAATTCTCCAGCGGCGGCTTCAAAAGATTGCAGCGGGAGGGATATAATTTTAAGAATACCACTTATAATTATATTCCCACCTTTACCGCACCGGGCCACGCCTCGATTTTTACGGGTACCGTACCGTCCTATCATGGGATCATAGGCAATAGCTGGTACGATCGCACCATAAAGCGGGTACGGGGCAATGTGGAAGATACCACGGTTGTCGTCGTGGGTTCGCAAATGGTAAACACCAAGGGCGCTTCCCCCAGAAACCTGCTCTCGACCACGATTTCCGACGAACTCAGGATGGGCAGTAATTTCAGGTCCAAGGTGGTGAGCGTGTCATTGAAGGATAGGGGAGCGATCTTGCCGGGTGGCCATACTGCCAATGCCGCGTATTGGCTCGATGTTGATACCAGTCCCGGTTATTTTGTGAGCAGTGGCTATTATATGCAGGAATTGCCCAAATGGGCAACGGCATTCAACAAGCAAGATAAAGCCAATCAATATCTGA
>JBATHI010000116.1:0-2561 GCA_049666645.1 Flavobacteriaceae bacterium
TTCCTAAGGTTTCTGGACAAAAATGGCATCGCCTTGGGCGATACCATCACTGTTCTTGATCGAGAAGAATTTGATGGCTCCATGCAAATTGAAATCAATGGCACAGAGATACATATCTCACAGCAGATAGCCGCAAACCTTTTCTTGAAAATCCCGGAATGAGTGGCCGAACAGTTTTCGGTTTTTTGATGACAGTCCCGAAATATCCATGTGCGATGGACCGCTATCTGGGAAATCCGATCCACAAGCAGCTCCCGATAATCGCTTTGGGCCTTACTCGCGAATAAGATCAAAGGCTCCCTTGACCAAAAAAGTATCGGTGACCGTAAATCGTTCCGGATTCTTTATTTCGGTATAGCCTTTATCGCTCTTGTCGGTCTGCACTTCAATTCGTTTGAATGCATATTCCTTTGATTTACGTTGTTCCTTGAGCAATACATAATCGGCACCGTCCAAATTGGCAATCGCCTCGGTGGGAAGGGCCATGCCTGTCATGGTATCGATAACGATGGAAGCCTCGACGAACATTCCGGTCAAAAAGTGATGCCCCTTTTCGTTTTTGAGATGCCCATGTACTTTTACGGTGCGGTTTTCCCCGATAGAAGTTCCTATCAGATGAACCTTGGCCTCAAAGGTATCGGTAGAGGCTTCGGGAATCCGAAACAATATCGGCTGTCCTTTCCTTAATTTCATGATATCCTTTTCGAATACCGACAATTCCAGATGGATATGGTCGCTATCGATAATTTCCATGATCGGTGTGGCAGGGGAAACATAGCTGCCCTTTGATACGTTCACCGCGGTAACGCTACCGGAAATGGGGGCGTAAATGTTCGCGGTAGACGTAAAACTGCCTTGATCTACACTGGCAGTGGGAATATTGAGCAACTCCAACTGCTTTTTAAGTCCGGAATATTTGGCCTGTGCCGTTTTAAATTCGCTTTCGGCCTTTAGGAAGCTTTTTTGGGAGCTGATGTTTTCATCCCGCAAGGTCTTTTGGCGCTCGTATTCTGAGCCCAAATAGCCCAGTTGCTGTTTCACTTCCAAATAGGCCTGCTGGATCGATACGAATTCCGGATTTTCCAAGGTAACCAGGCGCTGACCCTTCTTCACGACATCCCCGATCAACAAGGGAGACTCCTTGATGTATCCGCCTGCGGTGGCACTTACCACCACTTTGTGGTCGGGAGGTACATCGAGCATCCCGTTTACCTGGATGCTCGAAGGAAATGGTTTTTCCAACATGTTCCCCAAGGTCATGCCGTTTTGTTGAAATTGTGCCTCGCTTAAAACAATGGACGTATCATCTGCAGACATCCCCTCCGAAGTGGACAAATCGGTCGATTTTGGGCCCTCTCCGCATCCAAGGGCCATCAGTGAAAATACCATTATGAAGTAATTATTAATCTTAGGTCGCATTTTTTTTCTTTTATAAGGTTAAGTAATTTATCTCAATGACCGTTTGGTTATAGCTATTGAGATTTTCCAAATAGTTCAATTCTATTTCATAGGCATTTTCCAAACTTTGCAGGTATTGAAAAAAGTCGATTTCACCATTTTTAAAACTTAGGGTCGCGGTTTTCAATATCTGATCGGCAAGTACACGGCCTTCCAATTCGTAATAGGCAAGTGCCCGATCGAACTTGACCAGTTGTGCCTTGAGGCCCGTATAACGGGAATTCAATTGTATCCTATATTCATTCGATTCTTCGTTCGCCGATTCCAAGGCCATTTTTGAGGCCTTTACCTTTGAGGCTTGACCGCTGAAGAGCAAGGGCGCCTTAAGACCCAGCTGATATCCGTACAATTGATCGCCCAAATTACTGTTGGTCCCTTGAAAATAGTTGAAACTCAGATCGGGCAAGAGCTGTTGCTTGGCATATCGGTTTTGAGCTTCGAAAAATGAAATCCTATTTTCGGCAAATGCGATTTCCTCCATTTGTTCGATTTCCACCTCCTTCAATTCCAACTTTTCCAAAGGCACTTTGGCGATGGCCATGTCGGTTTCGATCTGTATGCTGCTTCCCAACCTGTTCAGTGCCAGGGACACCTCTTGCTCTGCTTGCTCCCTCGCAATTTGCATTTGCTTTTGTTTGGCACCGGCGGTAATTTTCTCGAGATAGTTGGTTTCCCCCAATTCGAAACGGCGGGAAGCCATAGCGGCAAAATTCAGATATAGGCTGTCCAATAAACGATATACGGAGGCCTTCTCCCTCACATATTGATATTGGTAATACCCCGATGTGATCTCACGCTCCAGGGCTTTTTTCTGAATGGCGTAGCTGCTCGATGTGAGGTTGAATTCGGCCCGGTTGAGCTTTTTGGACGAAAAATAGACCGTCGGGAATAGGAAATCCTGTTGCATGCCAAAAACCCTCAGGGGTTCATTGTTGATATCGCGGTTGTTCTGGTCGTAACTATGGTACACATGGGCCTTATCGAAGGTGAAAGCACTGCCTACCAATGCATCTGCCCTATCTACCTTTAGACTCCCGGCTTTCAGCCCCGCATTGTTCTCCATCCCCAAGGCGATCAGCTCGTCCAGGGCATGCGGTCTTTCC
>JBATHI010000117.1:0-6820 GCA_049666645.1 Flavobacteriaceae bacterium
ACACAGGGGCGGAACACGCCCTAAGAAAAAATAAAAAATGGGTGTTGCTTTTAGATCAGGATACCGCTTTGCCAAGTACCATTTTGGAAGATTATGAAAGGGCCATCCTGCAAAATCCAGAAATAAAACTTTTCGTGCCAATTCTATTTTTGAAAAATGGCAAAATATTTTCACCCTGTACCTATAGGTTCAAAAGAGGCTTTTACCTTGATAGAATTGTTCCTGGGGTCCACTCTTTTGATCGGCTTTCCCCAGTGAATAGTGGAATTATGGTCAACTTAGATGCTTTTCAAGTGGCGGGGGGCTATAATGAAAAAGTAAAATTGGATTTCAGCGACTTCCAGTTTACGGAGCGCTTTCGTAAGGTTTACCCTGTTTTTTACCTGTTGGACGTTAAATGCCAACAGGTCTTCTCTGATGATGACGTTTCGTTTTCCATTCAACTGACCCGATTCAGGTTCTTTTGCGAGGGAGCCAGGGAAATGGAGAAAGAAGGTATATGGGATTGGTTTCAATACAATATGGTCGTTTTACTTCGGGCCTTGAAATTGGCCTTGCGATATAAAAGGTGGGATTTCATTAGGACATATATTAGCAAGTTTTTGAAAGCCACATGATGAAACTCTATGGGACTTATAGATTTGTCTTAAGTTTGCGAACAGCTAACCGTCATTGATAATATGAAGATTTCCGTTTGCATGGCCACCTATAATGGAGAAGCATTTTTAAAAGAACAGTTAGACTCTATTCTAAGGCAGCTATCGCCCCAGGATGAGCTTGTCATATCCGATGACAGCTCCACTGACGGAACTTTGAAGATTATTGAATCGTACCGTGACGAGCGTATAAAAACATACCATTCGGCCCACAAAAATGTCATTTTTAACTTTGAAAATGCGTTGCGTAGGGCAACCGGGGAGATTATTTTTCTCTCGGATCAGGATGATATTTGGAAGGGGAATAAAGTTCAAAGGACACTAGAGAAGTTAAATGAATGTACTTTGGTCTTTTCCAATGCATATGTATTTAAAGGGAATGACCTGAATGAAGATGTCTTGCTCTATGAGCGAAGGGATGTTGTGGGGTTTTTTAGAAACCTTTACAAGAATAATTATATTGGCGCAACAATGGCATTTAAAGCCGAACTGCTTCAAGTTGCCCTTCCTTTTCCGAAACAGCTTCCCATGCATGACATATGGTTGGGCCTTTTGGCCGAAATTACGGGTAAAACGGATTATATTCCGGAGCCGTTGATATATTATAGAAGGCATTCTAATAATGTCTCGACTACGGGCCGGAAAAGTAGAAATTCTATTTTGGGAAAAATCCGTAATCGGGCGATAATCTCAATATTGCTTGTGGAAAGGGTTTTAAAAAAACGAAAAGGGTTTTTATGTTAACAGGGGCGATAGTTTTATTTCACAACGATGAGCGTATTCTAAAACAGGCAGTCAAAAGCTTTCTGAGTATTCCCTTGAACAAGCGCCTGTATTTAATTGACAATTCCAAATCTGACGCCCTTGGCAGATTATTCAAATCCTCTGAAGTAAGCTATATACACACTGGTGAAAACCTTGGTTTTGGTAAGGCCCACAATCTGATACTGGATGAATTGAAAGGAATGTCCAGTTATCATTTAATATTGAACCCGGATGCTTATTTTGATAAGGATACGATCCCTTTATTAATTGAATATTTAAATCGTGACGATAAGATCGGAATAATAGCTCCTAAGATATTGTATCCCGACGGAAGTTTTCAAAAGTCGATTCGGCGTTTTCCTAAGCCATATGATTTTTTGATGAGAAGGGTGCCTCTAATGAATATTGTGTTCAAAAAGCTTTATGAAAAAGGAAATTATCTTGAGAAGCCGATTGACCAACCCACGCAAGTCGACGCAGTCTCCGGATGTTGTCAATTATTTCGAACATCGGTTTTTACTAATATTTCTGGGTTTGATACCCGGTATTTTATGTACATGGAGGATTTGGATATTTGCCGAAAAGTGCACGCTTTAAACTACAAAGTGGTATATTTCCCTAATGTTTACGTTTACCACCATTCAGCTTATGGATCAAAAAAGAAGTTTATGTTATTGATGGTGCATATTACGTCGATTATTAAGTATTTTATAAAATGGAATGCCATAAAAAAGTAAGAACTTGTTTTTTCTAGAAACAGCCATACTAATTTTTATCGGGTCCTTTCTGCTCACTTATCTTACCATCCCCAAGGTGATCAAGGTGGTTGAGCACAAGAGGTTGATGTCCGATCCCAATAAGCGCAGTTCGCATACCTCACGAACTCCTACTTTGGGTGGTATAGCCTTCTTTTATACATTGATTTTTGCCATGTTTTTCATTAAAGAACGCGATGTCTTTGATGAAATCATATATATCATACCTGGTTTAACGATTATGTTTATCGTTGGTTTAAAGGATGATTTGGTGGTCATTTCCCCAGGGGCGAAATTATTGGCCCAAGCCCTTGCCGTTTCTTTTATCCTGGCCAATCCCAGTTTTACCATATTTTCATTGAATGGTTTTTTGAACATCAATGAAATTCCCTATTATTTGTATTTGATCATTGCGGGATTTATGATGCTTACCATTATCAATTCCTATAATTTGATCGACGGCATCGATGGCCTGGCTTCTGTGGTGGGCATTGTGATCATGGTCATTTACACCACCATCTTTTATCTTACTGCAGAATATTTTTTCGCTTTGTTGAGCATTTCGCTCAATGCGAGCCTCATGGCCTTTTTGGGCTTTAACCTCTCTTCGGACAAAAAAATATTCATGGGAGATACGGGGTCGTTGATCGTGGGTTTTGTCATAGGCATCCTCACGCTCAAATTCTTGGCCTTGCGCCCCCACGCTTATACGGAGCTGCCCTTTTTATTGGAAAATGCCCCCTTGATAGCCATTAGCATCCTTATTGTGCCCTTATTTGATACCGCAAGGGTGTTTACCATTCGCATTGCAAAAAACAAGGCGCCTTTTTCTCCCGACAGAAACCATACGCATCATGTTTTGATCGACTATTGGGGGCTGACCCATAAGCAGGCCAGCTTTATCATCGGTTGTTTTAATTTGCTTTTTGTGATGCTCTTTATTGTCCTTGGCAGTACTGCGAAGAATCTTGGGATGGTGATCATGTTGGTTTCGGTGGTGCTGTTTTTGGGGTATATTTTCTTCAAGTATAATTATAGCTTTTCCACTTTAAAGCAAAAAATATCATTGAAGAAAAAGGTGGCAAAGATTAGGGAAAAGGTTGGCGAGGCCAATGGCAAACGAAAAAAAGTCAAACCTACAAAGCTCAGAAAAGAAGAATAACAAGGTCGAGCAGACAATCATGTACGGCAATATATGATGATATTGGTCCAATAACTGGCAAACATTAACGTTCAAACCACTTAAAAGCCATAATAATATTGGAATGAAAAAAGTACTTATAACAGGCGCGGCCGGATTCTTGGGATCTTACTTATGCGATCGTTTTATCAATCAAGGATTTCATGTCATTGGCATGGATAATTTGATTACCGGCGACCTGAAGAACATCGAACATCTTTTTCCTTTGGAACAGTTCGAATTCCACCACCACGATGTGACCAAGTTTGTGCAGATCGCCGGTAAGCTGGACTATATTTTGCATTTTGCCTCTCCTGCCAGTCCGATCGACTATTTAAAGATACCTATAGAAACCCTAAAAGTGGGCTCCTTGGGAACCTTGAACCTATTGGGTCTGGCCAAGGAAAAGAAGGCCACCATCTTGGTGGCTTCCACCTCTGAATTATACGGCGATTCCTTGGTACATCCACAAAACGAAGAGTATTATGGCAACGTGAGCCCCATTGGCCCACGTGGGGTATACGATGAAGCAAAACGATTCATGGAAGCTATTACCAAGGCATATCATCGCTTTCATGGGGTGGATACGCGTATCGTGGGGATCTTCAATACCAAAGGTTCACGAATGCGCTTGAACGTGGGCCGTGTGGTACCTGTCTTTATGGGTCAGGCCGTGCGCGGCGAGCAACTTACGGTTTTTGGCGTGGGGTCCCAGACCAGATCGTTCTGCTATATCGACGATCAGGCAGAAGTAATATACCGATTGTTATTTAGAGGCCATTCCAATCCTGTCAACTTTGGAAATCCACAGGAAACCACCATCAAGGAGTATGCCGAAGAGGTCATTAAACTTACGGGATCGGATCAGCAGATCATTTACAAGCCATTGCCACAAGACGATCCCTTACAAAGGCAACCAAATATTTCCAAAGCCAAAAAAATGTTGGGTTGGGAGCCCAAAATGGAACGATCAAAAGGTTTAAAAATCGTATACGATTATTTCAAAGCCTACCGCCAGGAGTTTTACAGCAAAAAGCGCATAGGGAATTTTATCCGACACCTTGATATTACCATAGAGAAGCACATCATAAAAATCCAATCATAAATGAAGGTTTTAATCTTGGGTTCTGGGGGAAGGGAACATACTTTGGCCTGGAAATTGAACCAAAGCGACCAGCTCGAAGCGTTGTACGTAGCCCCTGGCAATGCCGGCACCGATAAAATCGCAACCAATATACCGATTGCCCTTGATAATTTCGAAGCGATCAAAAAAGTGGTACTAGCCCATGGCATCCAGATGGTCGTCATTGGGCCGGAAGACCCTTTGGTCAATGGGATACATGACTTTTTTTTGGATGACCCACAACTAAGTGATATTCCCGTTATCGGTCCACAAAAAGCTGCTGCTCAATTAGAAGGCAGCAAGGATTTCGCAAAACGGTTCATGGCCCGCCATCAAATTCCGACAGCGGCATACCAAAGCTTTACTTCAAGTAGCTTGGAGGAAGGCTATGCCTTTCTTGATCGGTTGGACCCTCCCTATGTACTTAAAGCCGATGGACTGGCTGCGGGCAAAGGGGTGTTGATATTGAAAGATCTTCAAGAGGCCAAATCGGAACTCAAAAAAATGCTGGTGGGCGCTAAATTTGGAGCTGCCAGTAAAACGGTGGTCATAGAAGAATTTCTTGCCGGGATCGAATTGAGCGTATTCGTGCTTACCGATGGGCAACATTTCAAAGTGTTGCCGACAGCTAAGGACTATAAACGGATCGGTGAGGGCGACACCGGCCTCAACACCGGTGGTATGGGCGCCATTTCTCCAGTACCCTTCGCGGATGGGGAATTCATGGAAAAAATACACGATCGCATTATTCAACCTACCGTCAATGGCCTTATGGCGGATCATTTGCCTTATAAGGGCTTTATTTTCATCGGATTGATCAAAGTGGGCGCGGAACCCTTTGTCATAGAGTACAACGTTCGTTTGGGAGACCCGGAAACGGAGGTGGTCATTCCCAGAATTCAAAACGATCTTATAGACATATTCACGGCAGTCTGCAAAGGAACTTTGGACCAAATCGAATTGAAGTTGGATGATCGCGCGGCGGCTACGGTGATGTTGGTCGCAGGAGGTTATCCAGGACCGTATGAAAAAGGAAAAGCGATCATAGGATTCCAGGATATTACCGATTCCATTGTCTTCCATGCGGGCACATCATTGGAAGCAGGGCATATAGTCACAAACGGAGGAAGGGTAATGGCCGTCACTTCCTTTGGAAACGACTTTAAACAAGCCCTTCAAAAATCCTATCGGAATATTGAAAAAATAGAATTCGAAGGGATGAATTATAGGAGGGATTTGGGCTTTGACCTATAGCCCGGTAGTTCATATATAAGCCATTAAGCCAATATCCTAGATAGCAGCTGGTTAAATATAAGAATGGGATGTAATGCTTTTATCCTCTTCCCCTGCATCGTTATATTTCTTCAATTGGAGCATCCAATAAATGAAGGCCAAAAACCCCAAAACGAAGAAAATCCAATTGACGCTGTTGGAAAGCCACCAATTCTTCAGAAACCTAAAAAAATCGAAAGGAGCGAAGAGATAATTTACGAATAAATCCTCTAAGCCATAAAAAAATGCTTCCATCTTATCCTATATTTACCAGGCAAAAGTATAAAATCCTGAGATGATATCAAGCTTTTTTGGCAAAACAAAACCCATCAACTATATTATTCTCATCACTCCTTTGTTCTTTTTCTATTGGTTTGTAAATCTGCTGCTTTTTGAACGTTCCTTAGGCCTGGAACAGTTATCGATACACCTATTGGCCTTGGGATCGTTGATATTTGGATATTTTGTATTGAATTTTATCGTTCAGCGCAATAAAGTCTCAGGCCAAAATTCTTTTCCATTGCTTTTTTTCACCTTGCTATTGATCGTTTTTTACGAAACACTTGGCGATAACAACGCCTTGTTCTGCAGTTTCTTCATGCTGTTGGCCCTCAGAAGGCTGATCAGTATTAGGTCGCTGAAGAATATCAAGCCCAAGGTTTTTGATGCCACTTTTTGGATTTTGATTTCGAGTTTTTTTTATGATTGGGCCTTGTTGTTTTTGATTTTGGTGTTTATGGCCATCTATATTTATGAACCCAAGAACCTAAAGAATTGGCTGGTTCCTTTCACGGCCATATTCACCGTGGGTGTTGTTGTCTATACCATTCTAATTGTTCTGCAAAGCGATGCCATGATATGGCAACATTATCGATTTTCCATTTCATATGACAAGGAATATTTGATGCAATGGCAGAACAGTGCCAAGCTGGTATTGTATGTGGCCGGTATAAGCATTACCGGGTTTTGGTCTTTTTTGAAGTCGGGCAATACGGGTACGGGAAAAGTAGCCACCATGCGGATCATAGCCTTTGCTTTCTTGCTTGGATTGATCTTGGAGGTGTTGAAG
>JBATHI010000118.1:0-21696 GCA_049666645.1 Flavobacteriaceae bacterium
CCTATGAATATTGCACTGTTCGGATACGGAAAAATGGGGAAAATGATCGAAGCGATAGCTACCGCACGTGGGCATCGCATTGTTGCAATGATTGATATAGGCACAATATCCATTGACTTTGATGAAATGGATGTGGCCATTGACTTTAGTACCCCCGATGCGGCATTTGATAATATCACCAAATGCCTCAAACATGGCGTACCGGTAATATCGGGCACTACAGGGTGGCTCGGAAAGTTCGGGGAAGCCGTTGCAACTTGCCATAAAATGAAGGGTGCCTTCATCTATGCCTCGAACTTCAGTCTGGGTGTAAACGTTTTCTTTGAACTGAATTCCCATCTGGCCAAAATGATGCGGCAAATGAAATCTTATAAGGTTTCGATAGCGGAAATACACCATACCGAAAAATTGGATGCGCCAAGTGGCACGGCGATAACCTTGGCTGAGGGGATTTTGGCAGATTCCGATTATGTGGGGTGGTCCAATGGCGATCACGGGGAATCTGAAATACCGATTGAATCGAAACGGATCGGGAAAGTCCCTGGAACACATAGTGTCGTGTACGCCAGTGAAGTGGATGAAATCGAAATCAAACATACTGCCCATAACCGCGAGGGGTTTGCTTTGGGAGCAGTGGTGGCCGCGGAATGGCTTCTGGGCAAAACAGGGGTTTACGGGATGAAAGATGTTTTGGGCCTGTAACGGCCCATCGAAAATATGCCATTTTGGATAAGATGCCCCGGGGATGGTGAATTAGAAAAAAATGCATGCGATTTTGGGCAACGTACCGCAACATAAAGAATACAACAAACCTTAAAAAACAACTATGGACGGAACTCAGTGGATTCTTTTTATTTTGATCGTACAGTTGATACACTTTTTGGGAACCTGGAAACTGTACGTTAAAGCGGGCAGAAAGCCTTGGGAAGCGGCCATTCCGATCTACAATGCCATTGTTCTGATGAAAATCATCAATAGGCCGAAATGGTGGGTCTTTTTGCTCTTTATTCCAATCATCAACCTGTTGATGTTCCCCGTGATATGGGTGGAGACCATTCGCAGTTTTGGTAGGAACAGCCTGCTGGAGAGCTGGTTGGTGGTCCTCACCCTGGGATTTTATATTTATTATGTCAACTATGCCCAAGACGTTACCTATATTGAGCACAGGGATCTACATCCGAAAACGGCCCTGGGGGAATGGGTGAGTTCGATCGTTTTTGCCGTGGTTGCCGCGACCTTGGTGCATACGTATTTTATTCAACCTTATGTGATTCCCACCGGTTCGTTGGAACGTACATTGAGAATAGGCGACCTGCTGTTCGTCAGCAAATTCCATTATGGGGCACGTACCCCCATGACCACCGTAGCGGCCCCTATGGTGCATGATACGCTTCCCGGGATTGGGATAAAATCGTATCTGAACAAACCACAACTCCCCTATTTCAGGCTTCCGGGATTCACCAAGGTGAAACGGAACGACATCGTGGTGTTCAGCTGGCCGGCCGATACGGTATATCAATTTTTCAAAAAGGACAAAGGGGTCATCAAACCCATCGATAAAAAATCGAACTATGTGAAGCGGTGTGTCGGTGTCCCGGGAGATTCGCTGGAAGTCATTGACGGTTATGTCTATATCGATGGTAAAAAATTGGTATTGCCCGAACGGGCCAAACCGCAATACGATTATACCATTTATGGTAACAATGGGGTTTCCTCCAGATTGTTGCAGGATATAGGGATCATCGATTTTCAAAGAAAGTTCATTTCTCCGCCCTTGAATCAAACACAGGTTGACGCCCTTGGCAAGTATATTATCGGATTCAACAGAAGGGCCGATGGGCAATTGGAACTGTATACCAAGGAAAACGGTATACCCGTTGACCTGATCAGGAAACTGAACCTGCCCTTAAAAGAGGAAACGGCCAGGGCCAGGGAAGCGGCCTTGACCGATGAAATGGTCGCCGAACTGGAGAAAGATCCTTCCATTGACTCGGTCAAACGGGTCATTACCCCTAAAGGACAACGGGGCATCAACCTCTTTCCCCAGAGTCCGGATTACGATTGGAACTACGACCAATTGGGACCCATTTACATTCCTGAACAAGGCAAAACGGTAGCCCTGAATCTTAAGGTGCTCCCGCTTTATAAAAAAATCATACGCGAATATGAAGACAACCTGCTGGTAGTATCGGGCAACCAGATCCTGATCAACGGCAAGGTGGCAGACTCCTATACTTTTAAACAGGATTATTACTGGATGATGGGCGATAATCGCGATCATTCGGAAGACAGTCGTGCCTGGGGCTATGTGCCTGAAAACCATATTGTCGGCACTCCCATTTTTATCTGGTTGAGCTTTGACAACTTCAATGACGGGATCACCCATTGGAAACCCCGATGGGACCGTATTTTTACCACGGTGCACGGTGATGGCCAGCCGAGGTCGTATTTCAAATATTTCTTGATCGCTTTGGCCGCATATTTTGTGGGCAGTTATTTTTGGGGTAGAAGAAAAAAAGATAAAAAATAGCCGGCTCCCATACATAGCGGTTTAAACGATCCCTACCTTCCTTGTCATCGGATACGGTTGAGAAGGGCTGGACTTTTTGGAAAACAATACATTTGTTACTCAGACTTTAAGCAAGCAAAAACATTGAAACTGCTCCTGCATCCGACCTATTTCCCCAACATTGCCACTTTTGCTGCGATGCTTCGTCAAGAAGTGGTTTGGGAGGTGGAAGACAACTACCAGAAGCAAACCTATCGCAATCGGTGCTATATCTGCAATGACCAAGGCAGGCAGCTGCTCAGCGTGCCAATCGAACATGTCGGCGGCCAACAGGGCCGACAGAAATATAAGGAGGTACGGTTAGATTTTTCGTACCATTGGCAACGCTTGCATTGGAGAACCCTTCAAACGGCATACCGCACCTCTCCTTTTTTTGAGTTTTATGAGGACGAACTGGCCCCTTTGTTTGAAAATCGCCATACATATTTACTCGATTTCAATTTATCGACCATAGCGGTGCTCTGCGGATGCCTGCAAACGGAAATGCCTAAGGAAAAAACCGCCCTATACGAAAAAAGGCCCCAGAACATCTTGGATGGCAGGCCGTTGGTTAGCGCGAAGGCCCAGATAGACTTTCACCCGCTGGAATACGTGCAGGTTTTTGGTGACCGTCATGGTTTTGAGGGCAATCTGAGCATATTGGACCTGATGTTCAATGAAGGTACCAATGCCCTGAATTATTTGAAATCGCAAACCCTGTCATTTCTTCATGCTTAGGTTCTTCCTACATTATGGAATCCATTTTATGGTCCCCTTGCTGATCGTTTGGGGCTTTTATAAGGGATATCGGTTACAGGCGCTTTTGATTCTTTGGGCCGGCATTTTGATCGATCTGGATCATTTATGGGAGGTACCGATATTCGACCCAAACCGTTGCAGTATCGATTTCCATCCACTGCATACGTACTGGGCCATCGGTGTTTACCTTTTATTGTTGCTCCCAAAAACGACGAGAATCATTGGCTTGGCGCTGTTGCTGCATATTTTCGCCGACCAGGTCGACTGTTGGCTAGTGCTCCTGCAATCGAAATGAGGCCATCACCGGAAAGTGATCGGAAAAACGAACATCATAATTCTTGTGGCCAGTGACTTCGAACTGTGGGTCGGCCATGATATAGTCGATTCTGAAAGGAAAGCGCAAGCTCTGATAGGTACGCCCATAACCGCTGCCCTTTTCCATATAGGAATCCGACATCTCTCCTTTGATCAATTTGTACACGTAAGAAAATTGCGTATTGTTGAAGTCCCCGCTTACAATGGTCTTGTAGGGAACGGCATTCCTATGTTTTAGGAACAATCGGGCCTCCTCCGCCTGCTTTTTAAAAGTACGGCTCAAACGCAGGAACAAACGCCCTGATACATCATTGGGAATTCTCCGGATTTGAGGGTGAAAACCGAACGATTCCAAATGAAGGTTATAAATCCTGATGGTATCGTTTTTATATTTAATATCGACAAAAGCCCCATTGTTTTCCGTATCCGGCCAATCGAGAGTGCCTTCATTGATGATCGGATATTTCGAAAAAATCCCCAACAAGGCACGTTTCCCCTTATGGATGTAATTCAGATGTCGGTATGGATATTCCTTAAATTTATCCCGCTTCCGATAATCCACTTCCTGGAAACATAGGATATCGGGATTTTCTTTAGCGACAATGTCGAGAACATTCTCGAACTGATTTTCCCTATCTCCCCCGTTGCCCCACCAGAAATCACTGACATTAAAACTCATCACTTTTAGGTCTTCGGGCTTCAATGCATCATCCGATGGTTTCAGTTTTACGAACGAACCCAAGCTGAAATAAGCGAGAACGAGCAACAGTGAGGAGATAAGGGCCCTTCGGTTCCATAATAAAATCCAATACAGTACGAAGCCTAGGTTGGCATAAACCAAAAGGGGAACAATTATGCCCAAGAGTCCGAAATAAGGAAAAATGTCAGCCGGAATATAAGTGGCCAAACAAGCCAATAGCAATAGGGTTGCAAGGGCCCAATTCACCGCGAACACGATCTTATTGAATCTCGATAGTCGTTTCACGATGCTAGTCTTCCTTACCGGCCTTGAATAAAAAATCCTTTTCGGTCTTTGATAGGCTCTCATAACCCGATTTGCCGATCTTATCCAAGATGGCGTCGATTTTTCGCTGGTGCAGCTCTTTGTCGTAATTTACGGAAGAGGAGACGGTAGTCTTTTGTTTCCTATATACCGTTTTCAAGGGCGCTTTTTTTTCTTTGGCCTTAAAAAAACCTGAAATTCCATCGAGCATTTTTGAAAAACCCTCCCCTATATCATGCCCATTGAGCAACTGTCTTCCGTAAAGATATCCCAGAGCGGCCCCTCCCAAATGTGCCAGGTGACCCCCAGCATTGGTACCATAGGGGATTTGTATCAGATCGATCAATACCACCACCAAGCCGAGTTGCCAAAGTTTTACATTAAAAAAGATGGCCCTTACCTCTTGGTTTGGCATATAGGCACAAATAAAGATCAAAACCGAGGTGACCCCGGCCGAAGCGCCGATCAGGGTAGAATTCACCCCCATAAAGGCGGGAAAAATGTTGTAACTCAACATAAAAAGCAGCCCTCCAAAAATGACTCCCAGAAAATATACGTTCACAAATCTCCTGGATCCAAAAACGTTAAGGAAAATCCTGGCGGCGAAATACAACAACAGCATGTTCCAAAAGATATGTCCCAAACTGCCATGAAAAAAGGAGTAGGTGACCAAAGACCAAGGCTGTGTGATAAAATCGCCAAGGTTCCTTGGGAGTGCGAACCATCTATCGATGGCATCCGGGGCCAGGCCCAATAAAAACGGGACCAGGGCATTCAAAACAAATACGCCACCATTGATGGCTATCAGTTTTTCGGCAATGCTCAAACTTGCAAATTGATATCTTAATCCTCCTCTGTTCATCGTCAATTCCAACGGTTTTTATTAAACTGATTCTTTTTCCAATACCACATCATGATAAACCCTGCCACGGCTCCACCCACGTGGGCAAAATGGGCAATGCCCTGTCCGAAGATACCATAGCCCGTTACCCCCGAAAAGAGGTCGAGTGCGATTAGAACGGGAACGAAATACTTGGCCTTGATCGGTACCGGCAAGAAAATGAGCATCAGTTCGGCTTGGGGAAAACTAAATGCGAAGGCCACCAACACCCCGTAAATAGCTCCTGAAGCCCCGACCGCAGGCGTATTGAAGGCACTCAAAAAATTGTCGATGGTGCCCTTGCCCGCGATCTCGTACCAACTGGGGCTATATTGGCCGGCCGATATGATATCGAGCACTTGGCTCTCCGTGAGTCCGGAATTGACAAGGGCCGACATCCCTTCGTTAAAATAGTAATAATTTATCCCGGTATGGAGCAAGGCGGCACCAAGACCGGCCGAAAAGTAGAAAAAGAAAAATTTATTCCTGCCCCACATGGCCTCCAATGGGGAGCCGAATGCCCAAAGCGCGTACATATTAAAGGCGATGTGCATAAAACCGCCGTGCATGAACATATGGGTTAAGATCTGCCAAAGCCTAAAATGTTCGTTCTTGGGAAACCACAGTGAGAACAACTGGTACATTTGGTCACCGTACAAGGAGGTTGCCACAAAAAATAGGATATTGATGATCAATAAATGTTTTATGGCCTCGGTCAGTCTTCCCATCTAAATGAATTTTTTATCGATGTCGTTCTCCGTTATGGTGATGTACACCGGTTTACTGAACGGGCTTATCCTGGTTTCCTTACAAGCGAACAAATCGTTTACCAGAGCGAGTTGGGAAACATTGTCAAGGGCTTCCCCAGTTTTTACGGCCAAGGTCTTCGCCAAGGTTTTCGAAAGTATGTCGCTTTGGGAAAAACCCGCCCCCGATGCTTCTTGCTGGCAATCGGCGATCAATTGATCCAAAACCATGCCCACCTCACTTTCAGGGACCAATAAGGGCAACCCCGATACCTGCACCGCGGTTTCCCCAATTTCTCCAAAAACAAAGCCCACTGCGATAAGGGTCTCCCTAATTTCCTTCAAAATGCCGATATCGGCTTTCGAAAAGGAAAGGGATAAGGGGAACAATAATTGCTGGCTAATCGCCTGCTTTAAGGTACTATGCCTCAAGAACCGCTCATAAAGAACCCGCTGATGGGCCCGGCTTTGATCGATGACCACCATCCCCGACTTTATCGTTGTGACTATATATTTTCGCCTGAGTTGAAAAGTGGTGGCAAACGATTCAAAATTATCGTTTTTACCTTCAAAAATGGAACCACTAATGGCCTCCGACTCGTATTCCAGACTGCTGAAACCACTTTCCTTTCCCCATTTCGATTCAAGGCCCAAATATAAACTTTCCCAGTGACGTCCGTGCGTGGCAGGACTAACTTTTGTGGAAGGGTAATTTGTGGTTTCTTTTTTTTCCCGTGGCTCAAGAAAGGGATTGAACGCAGGATCAAAGGAAATTCCAGGAACATCCGCGGCCTTGTTTCTATAGGCATAAGGGGGATCCAAATTTTGGTCCGTTTCAAAGTCAAGGGCCGGAACCACATTGAATTGCCCCAAACTGTGCTTGATGGTCGATCGAAGAATCGCATATAGGGTATGCTCATCATCGAACTTGACTTCTGTTTTGGTGGGATGGATGTTGATATCGATAGCGGCAGGATCAACCTCCAGGTACAGGAAATACCCTGGATGGTTTTCTGGCTTCACAAGCCCTTCAAAAGCGGATACCACGGCATGGTGAAGATATGGGCTCTTGATGAAGCGGTCGTTCACAAAAAAGAACTGTTCGCCCCGGCTTTTCTTTGCAAATTCCGGTTTGTTGATAAAACCCCTGATCTTGACCACCTGGGTCTCTTCCCCGACCGGAACCAATTTTGGATTGGTTTTATTGCCAAAAATATGGACGATACGCTGCCTTAAATTGCTTTTGGGTAGCCCAAAAAGTTCACTTCCATTGATATGGAAGTCGAAGGCGATATTGGGATGTGCCAGTGCCACGCGGTGAAACTCATCGGTAATATGGCGTTGTTCCACCTGATCCGATTTAAGAAAGTTTCGACGGGC
Source organism: Flavobacteriaceae bacterium (assembly GCA_049666645.1). Taxonomy (GTDB): domain Bacteria; phylum Bacteroidota; class Bacteroidia; order Flavobacteriales; family Flavobacteriaceae; genus Pelagihabitans. The sequence continues at coordinate 7,632 of JBATHI010000118.1, forward strand.
AGGGATATTGAAAAAAAGGTTTTTTACCGCTATGGAGGTGCCTTTCGGAACCAATTTCACCTCCTGAAAAATGACCTTGCTGCCTTCGACCCGTAAATGCGTTCCCAATTCCGAATCTTCGGGCTTGGTCTGCATTTCCACGTGTGCTATGGCCGCGATAGAGGCCAGGGCCTCGCCCCTAAAACCCTTGGTGGTCAACTGAAACAGATCTTCCGCCCTTTGTATCTTGGAGGTCGCATGCCGCTCAAAACTTAGCCTCGCGTCTGTTTCGCCCATTCCAGAACCATCGTCGATGACCTGAACCAAAGTCTTGCCACCGTCTTTGACAATAAGTTTGACGTGTGTGGCACCGGCGTCGATGGCGTTCTCGAGCAGTTCCTTGACCACGGAGGCCGGTCTTTGTACCACTTCTCCTGCTGCGATTTGGTTGGCAACATGGTCTGGCAAAAGTTTGATGATCGCTGCCATTTATTTGGTATAGAATATAGAAAGGTCGAAATCGATGATATATAGGAATATGAATATCAGGATAACCAAGATGGCCAGAAATCGGATTTTTATATTTCGGTCACCCTTGCGCCTTAGGTCTTCGGCGGCATTTCTTACCTTATTTTTTAATCCTCTGGGGGTATCGACGGTACTTCGGAACTTGTCAAATCTGTGTTCAAATTTAAATGGACTCCCCTCGCCTTTATCATCGTAGTAGCGGGGCGAATAACCAAATTTTTTGTTCCTTTTAAGCTTGGTAAATTTATCTAGTAAACCCATTTTTTCAAAGTTACTCAAAATCAAAAAATATGCCGTAACCCTATTGCCAAAATTTGTTAACACAATCTGCCGAAATGTCCTGTTTTTTGGGGCGTGAAACGAAAAAGGGGTATAATGCGGATGCATGGGGATATTCGCATGGTAAAGCAAGAAACCAAGTTTACCAGTCTTGTACTGCGCTAAGATCGAAAGTGTTATTTGCCTAAAACGGCCATCTGAATCGCCGCAATGGCGGCCTCGGTGCCCTTGTTGCCATGTTTTCCGCCACTGCGGTCTTTGGCCTGTTGAAGGGTATCATCGGTAAGGACGCAGAAAATAATGGGGGTATCGAGTTTTACATTAAGATCTTTGATCCCCTGGGAAACCGCGTTACAGACAAAATCGAAGTGTTTGGTTTCACCTTGTATCACGCTTCCAATGGCGATCACGGCATCTACCCTATGGTCGGCCAGCAACTTTTTGCAACCGTATACCAGTTCGAAACTTCCGGGAACGTTCCACCTCATGATGTGGTGGGGATTTGCGCCGCAATCCAAAAGGGTGCCATATGCACCGTTGAAAAGCGCTTCGGTGATTTCCCTGTTCCATTCCGCGACCACGATCCCAAACTTCAGGCGTTCCAGATCGGGAATTTTGGAGATGTCGTATTCGGAAAGGTTTTTATGCGCCGTGGCCATTATTTCCCACTTTTGGCCATTCCTATATAAGCATCGATGGTACGGGCTTCGTCGGCCGCAGCGTAGTCATCCTTGATCCTCTGAAAGTATTGAAGGGCCTTGGCGTTCTGTTTCAGCTCAAGGGCGGTGACCCCGGCTTTGTACAGGAACCTGGGCGTGGTATACTCGTTGTTGCTGAATTCAAAAGCATTTTCGTAATACCCCAAGGCATCGGAAGGCTGTCCCAATTGCATAAATGCATCTCCAAGACCGCCTTTGGCCATGGCGCCGAGCATCTCGTCATCCGAGGAAAAATTGCCAAGATAAGTAATGGCTTCCTGATATTTCTGCATGCTCAAATAGGCCATTCCCGCGGCATAATTTGCCAGATTGGCCGCTTTGGTGCCCGGATATTCTTCAATGATATCAAGGAATCCGTATTTCCCTTCCGCCCCGTTAAGGGCAAGGTTGAACAGGGAATCCTTTTCGGTGGTGGCGTTCAAAGCCTGGTCGAAATATTGCTGTGGGTAATAAAGTTCGTTGGCCGCACCTATATCCCTGGGCTTCTGCACAAACTGGTTATAGGCCAAATACCCCAAAAGGCCTACGGCGATCACCCCTATAAAACCTAAAATATAATTTTGGTTGGTGGAGACCCATTCCTCTGTCCGGGACGCGCCTTCGTCCAATGAACTAAATACCTCAGCGGTGGTACTTTCCTGCTCTTCCAATCGCTTTTCCTCATCCTTGTCTTTCGGTTTATAGCCCCGCTTCTTGTATGTTGCCATTGTTTTCTTTTATTGGTGGCGCAAAAATAAAGTTTTTATCCAAAACCGAACGGGTATTTATTCGTTATTTTTGATATTTCACCAAGTCGCCGGTGGCGCCGATCGAAAACCTTACACCGCAATAATGTTTCTGAAGAAGTTGTCGCTTATCAATTACAAAAACTTCGAATCCCGTGAATTTGAGTTCGATCATAAAATCAACTGCTTTGTGGGTGCCAATGGCATCGGCAAGACCAATATCCTCGATGCCATTTATCATTTATCATTTGGCAAAAGCTATTTTAACCCCGTCGCTACCCAAAATATCAAGCACGGCGAGGATTTTTTTATGATCGATGGGGAGTTCCGGAAAAATGGACAAAACGAAAAAATCGTATGCAGCCTGAAGAAGGGGTTGGCAAAAATGATCAAACGCAACGGCAAAGCCTATGATCGACTGTCGGATCACATCGGATTCCTTCCCTTGGTGATCATCTCCCCGGCCGACCGTGACCTTATCATTGAAGGCAGCGATACACGGCGCAAATTCATGGATGGTGTGATCTCACAGTCAGACAAATCCTATTTGCAAGACCTGATCCATTATAACAAGGTGCTCGCACAGCGCAATTCGCTTTTGAAATACTTTGCGGCCAACCGAACTTTCGACCCCTCGAACCTACAGGTCTATGACGAACAGTTGGACCGATATGGCATGGAGATTTTTAGAAAGCGCAAAGCCTTTCTGGAAGCCTTTATTCCCATATTCAGGGAACAGTACAAAGCCATTTCAGGGGATAAGGAAGTGGTAGATCTCAACTATAACAGCAGTTTGCGGGAAGAAGGCCTTTTGCGCCAGTTGGAACTTGAGATCGAACGAGATCGCGCATTGCAATACACCAGCGTGGGCATCCATAAAGACGACCTGGGTCTCGAAATTTCAGGGCATCCCATCAAGAAGTTTGGAAGTCAGGGGCAGCAAAAATCGTTTCTGATCGCCTTAAAATTCGCCCAGTTCCGCTTTATAAAGGAACAGGCCCAAACCACCCCGATATTGCTATTGGACGATATCTTCGACAAGCTCGATGAACACCGGGTAGGGCACATTGTAGCTCTGGTGAACGATCAGAACTTCGGACAGATCTTTATTAGCGATACCCATGTGGAGAGGACCGAAAGTGTCATAAAAAATATCCATCAAACGTATAAAATCTTTAAATTGTAACATGGGAAAATGGGGATTGGTTTGCATGGCGGTGGTAATGATGGGTTGTGGCACGAAAGTCAGGAAAGAGGACATTCCGCAGTTGAACGGGTATTGGGAAATCAAAGAAGTGGTTTTTCCTGATGGCCAGACCAAGGAATATGGCATGAGTACCACCATCGATTATATTCAGGTGGAGGGCTTAAAGGGTTTTCGCAAAAAAGTGCAGCCGAAATTCGATGGCACCTTCGATACCTCCAATGATGCGGAATTTTTCGCCCTGCAAGAGCGGGAAGGCGATTGGATCATGTTCTATAAAACCGAGTTGAGCGAATGGACGGAGCGGTTGGTGCAGCTCGATGAGCATCATTTTTCGGTCGTCAACGAGGCACTCATCCGTTACGAGTACAAGCGTTTTTCCCCCATCAATATCAACGAGTAATGGCAAAAAGAAAAAACGATCTTGTACCCCTTGGCGATGCCCTGCACGAGTTTATCAAGAGCAATAAACTTCAGGGAGGTATCGATAAGGTAGAGGCACGCGAAGCATGGACCAAACTTATGGGCAATGGGGTGAATCATTATACCACAGCCGTGGAGCTTCAAAAAGACACGCTTTACGTCTCGCTAACCTCTTCGGTACTTCGCGAGGAGCTGGGCCTTGGAAAATCAAAAATAATCGCCATGCTCAATGAGGAACTCGGAAAAGAACTGATCAAAAAACTGGTGTTGCGATAATAAAAAACCCAACAGCATGGCTACAGTTGGGCATGAAACGAGCAAACTCGCCCATTCGTCAAAATATTTCCCTACCCGCAAAATGAAAGGCTCCCTCCATGGCCGCATTTTTATCACTGTCGGAACCATGTACAGCATTCTCACCAATATCCTTTGCGAACATCTTGCGTATGGTACCTTCCGCCGCTTCGGCAGGATTGGTCGCACCGATCAAGGCCCTAAAATCTTCCACCGCGTTCTCTTTTTCAAGTATGGCCGAGACAATCGGACCTCTGGTCATAAAATCGACCAACTCCCCAAAAAAAGGCCGTTCCTTATGGATGGCATAGAATTCCCTCGCATCCCTTCTGCTCAGTTGTGTATATTTTAATGCGACGATCTTAAATCCGGCACTGGTAATTTTCTCCAGAATGGCACCGATGTGTCCATTCTCGACCGCGTCGGGCTTGATCATTGTAAAGGTTCTATTCGTAGTCATGCTTTTTTAAATTTTGCGCAAAAATACGCTTTTCGTACCAACACACAACTTTTAATAGGTTTGTTGCAACGACCCATAAAGCCTCCCAACATCGCCCAACATACCGAACAACACTTTTTTGTCGTCAAAATCGAATTGCAACAGGCCGAAACTTTCCTTGGCCACTACGGCCCCTACCCTATAGGAATTGGGCTCGCCCTTAAAGCTGGAATACACGTGGGTCAACCCGCTACTGGTAAAATCGATCAGCGGGTAGTCCATACCGGGCACGGCGGTCCGGGAAAATTCTGAAATATGACGATTGCCGGAAAGTATGATGACGCCATTGGCCCTTGAGGCCGCCAACAATTTTTCGAGTCGTTCCACTTCATGCAGAAAGTCGGCCCAGCATTCAAAACCATGCTCTTTGGAGAGGAATTGGATATTGCTTACGATCACATTGAACTCGGCCGTTGTGTTTCTCAACTCCGATTCCAGCCATTGCCATTGCAGTTCGCCCAACATGGTTCCTTCCCCGTAATCTTTGGGTTTAAAGCGCTTATTCAGGCTGGGGTCGGCAGGGAGGGGCGTCCGGAAATATCGGGTATCCAACAGCAATACCTTGATGCTGCCATTGGGTTTTTTATATTCGTGGGCACTATAAACCCCTTCCTGTTTACTCAAGGAATCTTCCTTGGAAAGGCCCATAAAATCAAAAAACTCCTATTCGCTTTCCTTTTTAGCCCTGAATTCCGCCCCTCCATCATTTTTTCCATAATCATGATCGTCCCATGTGCCTATGATCGGTACCTACGCCTTCAATTTTTGATAGCCAGCCACTTTATTTTGGTCATGGTACATCTCCCTTAATTTTATGGGGTCGTTGGTATCGGCATAAATATTATCCCCGCCCCATATCCAAAGATCCGGTTTGGTGGCGAGGATGTCGTCCCAAAGTCGGTTTGGCAGATCGGTCTTGTTACAAGAGCCAAAGGCAATCTTAAAATCGGAGTGATTTTGGGATAGGCTTTCAAAACTGCGGTCCACCCCCATAGAAGTCTGCCCCGTTCTGCACATGGCAAGCGGCAAAATCATCATAAGGGCAATTAGAACACGCTACATGGTAACGGTTTTGGGTACATTACAAAAATAGCACAACCACATTTAAGTCTAAGTTATTAAATCGTATCTTTGCCCGCATGAATTTTGAGGAAATCAAAGCTGTTCGGACACTGTTGTCATCGCCGAAAAAAATAGTGATCGTGCCCCATAAAAATCCTGATGGTGATGCCGTCGGATCAACCCTGGCCCTGTACTTTTACCTAAACGGGAAAGGACATACCGCTACCGTGGTCGTGCCCAATGACTTTCCCAAATTCTTGAAGTGGTTACCGGGAAACGATGAGGTGCTCAATTTCGAGAAACAGAATAGCCAGGCCAAAGAAAAATTGGAAGAAGCAGAGATCATCTTTACGCTCGATTTCAACCATTTGGGGAGAAGCGGTCAGATGGCACCGTTGATGGAAGCATCGAAGGCCACCTTCGTCATGATCGACCACCACCAAGAGCCCGATACCTATGCCAAAATAACCTACTCCGACGTGAACATGAGTTCTACCTGCGAGATGGTGTACAACTTTATAGAATATTTGGGTGATCTGGAGGCCATAACCCCTGAAATGGCCAATTGTATCTATACCGGAATCATGACCGACACCGGTTCTTTCAAATATTCCTCGACCACCAGCCGCACCCACAGAATAGCGGCCGATCTGATCGACAAAGGCGCCAGCAATACCCGAATCCACAATAAGGTTTTCGATACCAATACGCCAAGTAGATTACATCTTCTTGGTTGTGCCCTGAAGAACACGGTTATCCTGGAAGACTATCGAACGGTTTATATCACCTTAAGCCAAGCAGAATTAGATCTGTACGGACATCAAAAAGGGGATACCGAAGGATTTGTAAATTACGGACTTACCTTGGACGGGATATGTTTCGCCGTTATATTCATCGAAAATAAGGAAGAGGGGATCATAAAAATCTCATTTCGATCCGAAGGGGATTTTTCGGTAAATGAATTTGCCCGAAAACATTTTAACGGTGGCGGACATATGAACGCAGCGGGAGGAAAGAGCGATGTTTCCATGGAAGAGACCGTATCCAATTTTATGGGATATTTGACGGCATATAAAGCAGAATTGATGCAAGTGGCCCAATAATATGGGTTGGTTAAAACCAATAGAAGATTTGAGAATTCATCATGATCGGAATCAATAGTTTGAGGCGTTTATTTCCAATTTTTGCGATATTGTCGTTTATGGGCTGTCAAGGCCCTGAAGCGCGAAGGCCCATAAAAGTAAAATCGGGCAGTTATTTCAAGGAATCGATAGAAAGAAACAGGCAACTTTTGGCTTCCGAAGAAAAACTGATCAAACAGATCATCGACAAAGATTCATTGCATCTTTACGAAAACAGTGCCAATGGGACATGGTTTTACTATGAGTCTAAAAACGACACCTCCGATTATTACCCAAAAACGGATGATCTGGTAACGCTGAGTTATAATTTGATCAGCCTTACCAATGATACGATCTATTCCAGGGAGGAAATCGGGGTGCAGCGCTACCAAGTCGACAAGCAGGATGTTTTCCCCGGACTTCGGTCCAGTGTGAAACTCTTGAAAGAAAATGAACGAGCCACTTTTCTGTTTCCTTCTTCCCTGGCCTATGGCTATCATGGCGATGATCATAAAATTGGGGTCAACGTACCCCTGAAGGCCACAATACATATCCTGAAAATAGAAAGAGCATCACAAGCCGATTCAATACCAAAACCCTAAAATCAAAAATCATCCTTAAAACAAAAACAGTTCAAATGAAAAAAGCCTTTTTAGTAGTCTTTATCGCCTCCATGGCATTCTCTAGTTGTAAATCAAGTCAGTATGCCGATCTGGGCGATGGTGTCTTTGCCGATATTGCGACCAATAAGGGCGATATCATAGTTAGGCTGGAATACGAAAAAACACCCGTGACCGTTGCCAATTTCGTATCCCTCGCCGATGGCTCAAACCCTTTTGTCAGTGCAGCGTACAAGGGCAAAAAATACTACGATGGCATTATCTTCCATCGGGTGATCAAAGATTTTATGATTCAGGGGGGCGACCCGACCGGCACAGGTACAGGTAATCCAGGTTATAAATTCAAGGATGAAATCAACGATTCGCTGAAGCATGATAAAGGCGGAATTCTTTCCATGGCGAACGCCGGTCCGACCACCAATGGGAGCCAATTTTTCATTACCCATACGGAAACCCCATTCCTCGATGGAAAACATACCGTTTTCGGCGAAGTTGTGAAGGGGATGGAGGTAGTCGATTCCATCGCAAATGTGCGCACCACCGCCGGCGACAAGCCCATTGATACCGTTAGAATGAGCAGTGTAAAGATCATCAGGAACGGGAAAGCCGCCAAAAAGTTCGATGCGGTGAAGATCATGACCGAATATTTTGCCGAGGAAGATGCCAGACAAGCTGCGATGGCCAAAATTAAACAGGAATTCGCAACGGAACTGCAACAACAAATGGGACAGGCCGAAACCTTGCCATCGGGACTCAAAATTTTGAGTTTGCAAAAAGGCTCCGGTGCCGCGCCGACCATAGGGGGGCAGGTGTTGGTGCGCTATGCCGGGTATCTCATGGATGGCACCTTATTCGACAGCAATGACGAAGCGGTGGCCACCAAATATGGCATGTTCGATCCCAATAGAAAAGCCCAGGGAGGTTATGAGCCCGTGCCGATGGACTTTAGTCCGGATGCCAGGCTGGTCGCCGGATTCAAGGAAGGACTGCTTTCCATGAAAACAGGGGATAAGGTCAGGTTGTTCATCCCGCCCCATTTGGGTTATGGAGCGCAAGGCGCCGGAGGGGTTATCCCTCCCAATGCCGATTTGGCATTCGACCTGGAGATCCTTCCACCCGCAAACCAATAAAAAGCAACAAAAAAAAAGGCCCGAAAATATCGGGCCTTTTTTTTGGTGTATACTTGCTTTCAAGGACCTTCCATGGCCAGCTTGTTCCGATCTTCCCACTGTGCCTTCATTTTAAAATATGGTACCGTAAAATAGAAAAACCCTAAGGCCGCGATCGCAATGGCGAATTACATGCCGCTGTTTTCAATATAGTAAGATGCCGATCGTACCGCCATATCATCGAAGACAGTCGCTACTTCCCTTTTGAATTTGAAATCATATGCAGGTCTCTGGGCATCATTAAAAATGGCATTTCTAAGCATGGTCTACGGATTAAAATTTATAGGTAAAAGCCAATGCGTAATTGTTGTCCCAACTGAAAAAAGTCAGCTCGAAATGCTCCCGTTGGTAGGGTGTCGTAAAAATATAAGCGCTTCCTATCCCGATCAAGGCGCCCGCCACTACGTCCCAGCCATCATGCCTCTGGGCATTGATTCTACTATATCCCGTAAAGGCGGCCAGGCAATAGGCGGGAATGCCATATTCCCATCCATATCTTTTTTGAAGGAAAGCGGCACTGTGAAAGGTCGTGGAGGTGTGCCCTGAAGGAAAGGACCTTTCCCCGTTATCGAAGGGCCTCTTTTTGTTGATGCCGTATTTCAAACCGGCCGTCACCACCTGGTTCAAAACGAATCCCTTGGAAAACTGCCAGGTTCCTTTTCGATCTCCAAGGATCAAAGTACTGCCCAATGCACCAGCCGGCAGGGCCACCAAAAGTACATCGCTGGCGGTCTCTATTGCCACACTCTGGCCATTTGTACTGAATGTTTGGCAACACAATGCCAAGAAAATGGCAAATCTGAGCGTTTTTATTGTATAGGCAATGTTGCAGTACTCGAAAAAATTCCGCAATGGTTCTTCGGTTTGGTTCTGTTTCCACAAAGTACATATTTTCAGCATTTATCCGTAAAAATTCCAAAAATTAAAATACAATCTAAAGGAATCTTAAAGTTTTAAAGGAACGCACCCATGATCCTACTACAGTGGTGCCCGCTCAAAGTATACGGAATGGATCCTCGGTTAGTTCCTATCCCGTTCCCTATCTTCCTGGTTTCTTTCCTTTTTTTTAACTAGTATTCCGTTCAGGTAGAAGGCCACCTCCCATTCCTCATTCATTTTTTTCGAGTTCAAATTCGTAAACGGATCCTTCCAAGGTTTCCGATACTTCCACAATTTCCACCTTACAATCGGAAAAATTTGAACTCACTGGGACCGAGACATTTACCTTCACCTCCTTCAGTTTCACTTCATGTTCCGTTTCTTTCCAAGTGCCATCTCCCAGAAAATTGGCGGAGAATTCGAGCCCGTACAATTCAAATTCGGCTTCCCATTCCGTGTCCTATTCCTCGTCCCGCATTGGCTTTAGAAACGATGGAAACTTTTGCGCAAATGCCTCGTTCACCAGTTTGCGCACAACCCGGTGGTCCGAATACCATAGATAGGATCAAACCTGTAGCACTGTTCCTTAATTTTTAATATTTTTCTTTTAGAGAAAGGTATGCTGCAATGCTAAACTTCATTTTAATGATTCAATCACCATCCAATTCAAATAGCTCATAGTCAGCATATAGTTTGATCAGGGCAGCGACCGACCATGCCTGATGGATACATCCTTTGCCTTGGTTGGGTTCGAGTCCGTCAAAAATCTCCGATATGCAATGTATGCCTTCATGTTCGTAGAAATGAACCTTCAAATCGGTGAGATCTGCGATCACTTTCCTTCGGTTCTTGATGTTGACGCCATACATCCTAAAATAAGCGCAATAATAGTCGTACAACAGATAGGGCCAAACCGTGCCCTGATGGTAGGCATGGTCGCGCGACCATTGGTCCCCTTGATAGCTGGCCTCGAAATTTGGATCATCGGTATCCAAGGTCCTCAGTCCGAATGGGGTAAGCAATTTTTCGGTGACCGCTTCAAAAATGGCCTTTTGTTGCTCTTTATCGAGCAATGGAAAAGGCAAACTCAAACAGAACAGCTGATTGGGCCTAAAACTGTTGTCGGCAGAAACCCCGGGTATGAGGACATCATAAAGGGTTCCCTCGGTATTGATGAACATTTTAGGGAAATTTGATTCAAATTTGGCAATGATATCACTGTATTTTTTGTTGGGTACCATTTCCAGTGCCTTGCAGAAAAATTGATAGATTTTTAAGGCATTGTACCAAAGGGCGTTCACCTCCACGGGGCAACCGATTCGCGGGGTAATGACCTTACCGATGACGATGGCGTCCATCCAAGTAAGCTGTTCGCCCTCCTGCCCTCCGTACAAAAAACCTTCCTCCGTAACATGAATGTTATACCGTGTAACGTTGATGTTGGTATCCAATATGCCCTTTAAGGCCTTTAAATGCTTTTTGATAAAGGCGGTATCCCCAAATTTTTTATAATAATCATAGGTTGAGACGAACAACCAAAGGGCAGCGTCCATCGAATTGTAGGCCAAAGTGTTGTCCCCATTGTCGGGAAACCGGTCGGGGATCCTCCCTTGGTCGATACTTTTGAAAAAAGTGGACAATATGGACTTCGAAATCGTTTTTCGACCGGTGGCAATGGTGAGTCCGCGTAGAGCGATCATAGTGTCCCTGCCCCAATCGGTGAACCAATGGTAACCGGCAATAATGGTTTCGCTTTTGGTGGAGGCCCTACGCACCAAAAACCGGTTGCCCGCGGTCAAGAGGTCATTGTAGAATATGGATTTGGTTTCGTGCCTTTTTGGGGCAGCCTTGCGACTTTGCTCCGCCCATAACTTTTTAAGGTCTTTTTGAAGAAGGTCTTCTTCGGTCGAAAAAATGACAAAAAGCGTTTCGTTGGGTCGCAATTCTTTTTTCAGATGGCCGATCCGGTAATAATCACAAACACAATCCAGGCCACGACCTTGCGATTTGGGAAGTTGAACATTCCTGAACCAGTCCCGTGCCTCCGTATATTCCCCGGCCGACCATCCGGTGAAGAGGGCATGACTCCCATAGGTAGCATAGGTTTTTATATGATGGGTGGCAAATTCCGAATAAAAATCAAAGGCCGGGTTTTCGTGAAAGGCGGTATGATAATCTGAATAGGCATAGAGCGGATGTATTTCCAAGGCCATGGCTTCACTGCCAGCATTCCTGTAACGGATCAAGGTAGCATTGCTGCCCTGTACCATGCAGATACTTTTTTCCAATTGCCAAAGTGCCGCACCGTATAGCCATTTGGGCAAGGGTTTAACGACAAAGTCTTGAAGAAACATAAATCCTTCGGGATGTACCAAATCGGGATAAATGTTGGTCGACAGATCCATGTCTTCTCCGCGTACCGATACCCTTTCCTCTACCTTGGCCACCATCAGCATCCTATCGGTGGGAGGATTGAACGCTGCTACCAAGAGGCCGTGATAATGCCTTGTATTTGCCCCACACAGCGTACTGGAGGCATAGCCACCGAGCGCATTGGTCAGCAACCATTCCCTATCCAACCATTCGTTCATCTTTCAGTAATTTCAGAAATCAAATTGCCGACCAAGGTTGTCCGGCCCGTTTGGCGGGAAGTGCCTACGGCCCCACCCTCCAAAACGGTTCGTGGGAAATGCGCTTGCCGCCAAAAAGTACAAAGGTAGATTTGACGAAGTTTACGATATGCCATTTGGGTACCAATGTTCGCCCTCGTCAATGCCGCAATATAAAAGCAGTTTCTGTTCTGCCGATATCCCCTAAAGGAGGCAAGTAAGAAGGGCAAAGCTGGTAAGACATTCATAAAAGCCAATAGATGTAGTCCAAATTTATAATGAATTCCAAAGTAACGGGAAGCGGCCACACCACCTACTGGCAGGTCCAATTATCGTAAAGGAATAAAATACAACCTTCTTTTCGTGTGGTTTATACCAAGGCATTTTGGAACGCCAAATGCTCATTTTCCCCAATTTTGGGATTTTAGTTTCAAGGTTGCCTTAAGGATGTCTTTCTGGGAAATTTGACCGACCAATTTGCCATTTTCAACGATGGGAAAACGACGACGGCGTTCGCTCAAAAATTTGTTAGCGGCATCAAAGATGTCCATATTGCCATCGATGGTGGCCACATTGGTAACCATGCGATGCTCGATGGTGTTATTTTCCATGGGCATGTTGTAATACCTGCTCTCACTGATATGTTTGATGCAGTCGCCCTCAGAGATCATCCCTACGAGTTCATTGTTTTCATTGACGACGGGAGCCCCGGAAATCTTGTATTTCAAGAGGGCCGAAATCGCTTCTTCCACTGACTGGTCGGGACGGAAGGTAATCAACTTACGGGTCATATAATCACTGACCTTTAAGTCTACCGACTTTCCCTCTTTGGGCTTCATCGGGCCCTGAAAGCTTTTGATTCCCATGACTTATGATTTTGGAGTTTCTTAAAGTTACTGATTTTTAATCAATTACTTTCCAATAGTCCAAAAATTTAGGCTTTGGGGATGTCCTTCAAAACCGACAATAAAAAGGTCCAGAACTTCTGTACAGATTTTATATTGACCCGTTCATCGGGCGAATGGGCCCCTTTGATGGTAGGACCAAAACTGATCATGTCCATTTCGGGGTAACTTTTGGCGAGGATGCCACATTCCAAACCGGCATGACAGGCGACCACTTTTGGTTTTTCGAGGAACAACTTCTCATACTTCGATTCCAAAAGTTTTAAGATGGGCGAATTCGGGTTTGGGTTCCATCCGGGATACTGGCCGCCAAAAGCCACATCGAGCCCACCAAGTTCAAAAGTGCAGCGAAGTGCATTGGCAAGGTCAATTTTAGCGGAGTCTACCGAAGAGCGGGTAAGGCAGGCTATCCTTATCGACCCACCTTTTACCTCAACTTTGGCCACATTGTTCGAGGTCTCCACGAGATCGGGAATGGCGGCGCTCATGGCATAGACCCCATTTTGGGCGGCATACAGGGCACATAACAGCTTTTTTTGGGAGGTCGACCCCATCACCATGGGTACTTTTTCGCAGGGGGCCATGGTCATCAAAAGATCGGGTTCCACCACTGTAAGTTCCTCTGAAATGGTTTGGGCCCATTTCTTGAAATCGATTGCAAGTTGGGCTTTTTTTGAAGCCGAAACCACAATTTTTGAGCTGCTTTCCCTTGGAATGGCATTTCGAAGGCTGCCACCGATAGTTTCCCCGATTCGGATACCATGTGCTTCCGAGGCATGGTAAAGCAGGCGGTTCATGATCTTATTGGCGTTGCCCAATCCCCTATGGATATCGATGCCGCTATGCCCCCCATTCAGTCCTTTCACCTGGATCTCCAGGGCGACCCAATCGGAAGGAGCCGGTTCTTGCAGATGCGTTCCTGTAGCGGTCACGTCAATGCCGCCTGCACAGCCAATATCGAGTTCGTCGTCTTCTTCCGTATCGAGATTCAAGAGTATCTCACCTTTGAGGATTCCGCTTTGCAGTCCCATCACCCCGGTCATCCCGGTC
>JBATHI010000119.1:0-2029 GCA_049666645.1 Flavobacteriaceae bacterium
TTTTCCATCATGAATTATCTGATGCCCTTACAAAATGTACTGCCGATGCACTGTTCGGCCAATGTGGGCGAAAAAGATGATGTGACCATCTTGTTTGGATTGTCGGGCACGGGCAAGACCACTTTGAGTGCAGATCCGGCAAGAAGATTGATCGGCGATGATGAACATTGTTGGACGGACGAAGGCACTTTCAATATTGAAGGCGGGTGTTATGCCAAGGCCATCAACCTGTCCGCCGAAAACGAGCCCGATATCTTCAATGCCATAAAATTTGGAACCGTTCTTGAAAATGTGGTCTATAACAAACAGACCAGGGAAGTCGACTATACCGATACCTCCATCACCCAGAACACCAGGGCTTCTTATCCGATACAATACATCAACAATGTGCAAATGCCATGCATTGCCGGACATCCAGAGAATATCATATTTCTTACCTGCGATGCCTTTGGTATTTTGCCCCCGGTGAGCAAGCTCACGCCCGAGCAGGCAAGTTACCACTTCATTTCGGGTTATACGGCCAAGGTCGCCGGTACCGAAATGGGCGTGACGGAACCACAGGCCACGTTCAGCGCTTGTTTTGGAGCGGCTTTTATGATGTGGCATCCGAACAAATATGCAGCACTGCTCGCCAAAAAAATAAAGGATCACAAGGTCAATGCCTGGCTGGTGAATACCGGCTGGACAGGGGGTGCCTATGGCAAAGGCTCCCGCATCAAACTGAAATATACCAGGGCCATGATCGATGCCATCCATCAAAACCAGTTCGATGACGTTGCCTTCGTGAAGGATGAGGCATTCGGATTTCAAATTCCAATGAGCTGCCCCAATGTGCCCAGCGAATTGCTTCTTCCCAGAAAGACTTGGGACGACAAGGAGAAATACCAAGAAGTGAAAAACAAATTGATCACCCTTTTCAATGAGAATTTCAGGCAATTCGAAGCCAATGTAAATTTTGAAATCCTGGAAGCCGGACCGAAGCACAAAGAGAAACAACCTTCTTAGCAGCAACAAGACCGTAAAGTAAAAACCCGACACCTAAGTGGACGGGTTTTTCTTTTTGTCACAACTTAGGGTTTGCTGGATCGAAATTGGCACCAAATTCGTAAATTAAGCCAATGAAAAAGAAAGCCTATTCCGCTGGCACCCTCCAGTACATCCCCTTTTTTTATGTCATCTGGTCAGACGACCTTTTATCCGCCTCGGAAGTCAACGTGGTACGCAAGGCCATCGATAATGATCCATCCCTGGATAATGATGATAGGGATACCCTTCGGAAATGGCTCGATGTTGACCATCCGCCCCATGATAGCGTTTTCAAGCAATGGAAACAAACCATCAGCCAATCTGCCGTGAAATTGGTGGAAGGCGACACCTATCCTTTGGCCACTTTCAGTCAAAAGGTGGTTTGCCATTATGAAGAGGTCTGCCCTTTCAATACGCATTTAAAACAAATAGAAGTAAACCTCGGCATCCAACCCAACCACTACATTCATTTATTCGATGTGGCGGTAGAACATCAACCCACGTCCGATTTCTACGATGCCGACGACATAGATACGCTACTAAAGGGCAAGCACACCCAGCTGATCGACGAATTTCGTGCACTGTTGGCCCATCCGAATTTTGCCTGGGAAATAAAGCGCGATAAAAAGGCGTACCGTGATCGTGTATTGGAACAGGTGCGCTTCCTGGCAGATCAAAAATATGGCGCACTTGCTTATCCACCTGCCTATGGGGGCACTGGCAATATGGAGGGCTATGCCACCATTTTTGAAAACTTGATGTACGTTGATGGCAGTCTTACCATCAAATTTGGGGTGCAGTTCGGCCTATTTGGAGGAAGCATCCAAAAATTAGGGACCAAAAAGCACCACGACCTCTATTTGAAAGATACCGGGGAAGCAAAGCTGCTCGGCTGTTTTGCCATGACCGAAACCGGACACGGTTCGAATGTTCGCGGGATCAAAACTACAGCTACCTATGACCGACAGACCGATAGGCTGATCATCCATACTCCCGGAAAAAA
>JBATHI010000120.1:0-10872 GCA_049666645.1 Flavobacteriaceae bacterium
TGTTTTCCCAAAAAGTTTTGCGCTGGTATGCCACAAACAAAAGAGCACTTCCATGGCGTGCCACCAAAGATCCCTATAAAATATGGCTGTCTGAAATTATACTTCAGCAAACCAGGGTGGCACAGGGTACCCCCTACTATTTGAAGTTCATCGCGCATTTCCCTACTGTGGAGGACTTGGCCAATGCCCCCGAAGAACAGGTCATGAAACTATGGCAGGGACTCGGTTATTATTCCAGGGCAAGAAACCTGCATGCCACGGCCAAAATGGTAACACAACAGTATCAGGGAGCCTTTCCGAACAGCTATAACGAATTGATCAAATTAAAGGGAATTGGTGATTATACTGCCAGTGCTATTGCCTCAATTTGTTACGACGCACCGCATGCTGTGGTAGATGGCAATGTATATAGGGTGCTATCAAGGTACTTTGGCATTGCCTATCCCATTAATGATACCCAAGGCAGCACCTATTTTAAACAATTGGCCCAGGAGCTTATGGATGAGGACCATATAAGGGACTATAATCAGGCCATTATGGAATTTGGCGCCATACAGTGCGTCCCCAAAAGTCCTAATTGCCTTAAATGTCCTTTGAACGATGGTTGTGTGGCAGTGCAAGAAAGACTCGTTGAAAGCCTGCCGGTGAAGCTCAAAAAATCAAAGCCCAAAAATAGATATTTCAATTATGTGGTGCCCTTGGCCATAGATGCCGAAGGACACCCTTCAACGGTTATCGAAAAACGGAGGGAGAAAGGTATATGGAAACACTTATGGCAATTTCCGCTTATTGAATCGGATACGGAAATCGACCTCAAATCCTTAAAAAACAGGATTCCGGAACAATTGCGGTTTATCGATACAGCCGAGGTATACCTGCACAACGAAAAGCCGATGGTGCATAAACTAACGCACCAACATTTACATACCAAATTTTGGATTGCGCAATGTGCCGAGCTGAAGGGCCATAAAGTGCTTGTTAGCGAGTTGGAGGTTTATCCCATGCCAGTTTTGTTGGCAGATTTTATTAAAACATTTAAAATTTAGTACTTTTGCATATTACCAAATAATTATGAGCGGGACATTAAACAAAGTGATGTTGATAGGGCATCTGGGCGATGAGGTAAAAATGCATTATTTCGAAGGAGGTGGCTGCATTGGCCGTTTTCCATTGGCAACCAACGAAACCTACACCAACAAGCAGACCGGGGAACGGGTTACCAACACCGATTGGCATAATATCGTCGTAAGGAACAAGGCAGCTGAACTCTGCGAAAAATATTTGAGCAAAGGGGATAAAGTATATGTTGAAGGTCGTCTAAAGACCCGTCAATGGCAGGGTGAAGACGGCGCAACACGATACTCCACCGAGGTGCAGGTACAGGATTTCACCTTTTTGACTACTAAGAAGGAAAGTTTAGGAAACAGTCAAAACAGCCCGGAAACCGTGGTGACGGGAAAGGGCACCAGCCAAAATTTGGCACCTGTGCAAGAGGCTGATCAGGAAGATGACCTGCCTTTTTAGATATATAACTAAATAGCAACTGTTGGACCCAGACCCCTTTCGTATACTATTGAATTTTATTGTTTTTGATAGTGCCCTAGCGGTTAAATTTGCCCTTTTGGTGTTGCTATTGACATGTTCCGCCCTGATTTCCGGCGCAGAGGTGGCCTTCTTTGGTCTTTCCTCTACCGATGTCAATGGATTGGTGGAAAACAAGACATCGAAGGGGACGATGATAGCCAAACTTTTGGAACGTCCCAAAAAGTTATTGGCCACTATCTTGATAGCTAACAATACCATCAATATCGGGGTGGTACTTTTATTCAGCACCATAGGCGATGTTGTTTTTACCAACATCAACTATGCGCTGTTCGGCATACTTTCGGTGCGGTTTTTGTTGGAAGTGGTGCTCGCGACCTTCTTGATCCTGATGTTCGGCGAAATCCTGCCAAAGGTATACGCCAACAGAAATAAAAGGGCTTTCGCGCATTTTATGGTCTATCCACTAAAAGTGCTCGACCTGCTTTTTTCGCCCCTGAGTTTGCCCATGCGATCGGGAACGATCTTTCTCCATGATAAGTTGGGGAAAGAGAAATCGAATCTTAGCGTAGATCACCTGTCACAGGCCTTGGAACTGACCTCCGAAGGCGACACTTCAAAGGAAGAACATAAAATATTACAGGGCATCGTTACTTTCGGGAATACCGATACCAAACAGGTGATGCGGCCCCGAATCGATATTTTTGCGCTGAATGAGGAAATGAAGTTTCTGGAAGTCATCGCTGAAATCAAATCCCATGGCTATTCCCGTATTCCGGTATTCTCAAAAAATATGGACAATGTGCTGGGCGTACTCTACGTAAAGGACCTCCTGCCCTATATCGACAGGAAGACCTTTAACTGGATGAGCCTTATCCGAGAACCGTATTTTGTTCCGGAAAACAAAAAACTCGATGACCTGCTGCTTGAATTTCAGGAAAAGAAGATGCACTTGGCCGTGGTCGTTGACGAATATGGGGGTACCTCAGGTATCGTGACCTTGGAAGACATTATAGAAGAGATTGTGGGCGATATTAGCGATGAGTTTGATGATGAGGACCTAGTTTTCTCAAAATTGGACGAACGCAACTTTGTCTTCGATGGGAAAACCGCCCTCAAAGACTTCTATAGGGTGGTTAAAATAGAGGAAGAGGACATCTTCGAAGCCCAGAAGGGCGAATCTGAAACCATAGCGGGTTTCGTTTTGGAAATCGCTGGGAGCTTTCCGAAAAGAGGGGATAAGATCCAATTCAACGGTTACCAATTTGTGGTTGAAAGTTTGGACAAAAAGCGCTTAAAACAGATAAAAATCACCTTACCGAATGCGAATTAGGATATCGATTGCCATGTTGCTCCCAATCATTTTGTTGTTGGGATGCAAACAGGAAGTGCTTCCGAAGCCAAGGGCATTCCTGAGATTGGAATATCCCGAAGTCAAAACGGCTACATTGCAGACCGATCACTTCATATTTCAGTACAACCGGATGGCCCAAATCAAGGAAAAAAAAGCCCAATCACTCACTTTGGACTATCCCGGTATGAAGGGGACCATTTTTGTCAATTACAAGCCGGTAGCTGGAAATCTTATTAAACTTTTGGCGGATGCCCAAAAATTCAGCTATGAGCACGTGGTGAAGGCCGATGCCATCGAACCCAAGATATTTGAAAATCCAAAAGACCGGGTCTACGGGATGTTTTATGCCGTAAGCGGTGATGCAGCATCACAAGCCCAATTTTATGTGACCGACAGTATAAATCATTTTGTGACGGGTTCACTCTATTTTTATGCCAAGCCCAATTACGATTCGATCTATCCAGCGGCCGTTTACCTCCAGAACGATATCCTGACCATCATGGAAACCTTGCGCTGGAGGGATTGAGGTCAATTTGGAAAAGGCTCCATCTAACCATAATCGCATGAACAATAAAGAACTTTTGGCTTGTCAGGATAGGATAGGCCCTTATATCCATAGAACGCCTGTCCTCAGTTCGCGATCGATCGACAAGATCGCCGGGGCAACCCTGTATTTTAAATGTGAGAATTTCCAAAGAATGGGCGCCTATAAAATGCGGGGGGCAACCAATGCCATTCTCCAACTTACAGATGCCCAAAGAAAGGGGGGTGTGGTAACCCACTCTTCCGGTAATTTTGCACAGGCTTTGGCCTTGGCCGCCAAAAGTTTGGGGGTCACCGCCCATATCGTAATGCCCACCTCCGCGCCCCAAGTAAAGAAGGTCGCGGTGATGGAGTATGGTGCCAGGATTTATGAATGCGAGCCCACCTTAAAAGCCAGAAAGGCCATGGCCGATGCAATAGCCAAGGAAACGGGCGCGACGTTCATCCACCCCTCCAACGATGAAAAGGTAATCGTCGGGCAAGGCACTGCAGCATTGGAGCTTTTAGAGGATCATGGCGATTTGGAGGCCATTTTTTGTCCTGTCGGAGGCGGCGGCCTCATAGCGGGAAGTGCCTTGGCGGCCTTTTATTTTGGTAAAGACTGCAAGGTATACGGAGCCGAGCCCTTTGAGGCAGATGATGCCTATCGGTCCATGAAAAGCGGAAAAATAGAAGATAACCTTACAGTAAATACGATTGCCGACGGTTTGCGCACCACCCTGGGCGATAAAAATTTCCCGATAATCCAGAGGCATGTTACCGGCATTATTCGGGTTACGGAAGAAGAAATAATTGGAGCGATGCGCCTTATATGGGAGCGTATGAAGATTATCGTGGAACCTTCAAGTGCTGTCGCTTTGGCCGGCCTGTTGCGGGAAAAGGAAAAATTCGCAGATCAAAAAATTGGCATTATCATTTCCGGGGGCAACGTAGATCTTGGCAAATTGCCTTTCCGGGAAAATATCAATTCGTATCCTTGAGCAAGGCTTTGGCCTTTTCGATGCTCGTCAAGATTTCTTCTTTTAAGGCCTGCACTTTTTGCTCCTCCTCATTTAACCATTGTTGTTTTTGGTCATTGAGTTCCTTGCCATTTAAGATTTCATCCGAATCGAAACGATTTCCAAATTCCTGCATCCAAACCATCATCGACCTATTGGCTGCTTGCAGTTCCTCCCTTGCCCTTGTGTACTCCTGGCCAATTGAGGTGCTGTCTTCCTTTTTCTTCAATTCCCCTACCAATTTCCCCATGACGCCCATTTGGGGCATCACCTCATCGTGAATGGCCATGACCTTTTCCATTTGCGAGGGTCCTTCAGATGTTTTTTTGTCCTGCTTACAGGATATGATCAAGAAAATGAGCGCGAACATTGAATATATTCTTGGGATAGCCACCATAACAATAAAGGTTTTAACGAATTCAAATTTACGCATTATGGTTGTAAAGGCTAGCCCAAAAAGCTGCACTTTTGCCAAAAATTTAGCGATTGAACGATTACCGGAAAAAATGGCTCTATCTCATTCTGTTATCCTTGATATGGGGTTCTTCCTTTATATTGATCAAACGCTCCCTGTTGGGCTTTTCTGCGATGCAACTGGGAGGGTTGCGCATCGTCTTTTCGGCATTCTTTTTGTTGGTTATAGGTTTTCGAAGTTTGCGGAAACTCCGTGCCACGGACATTAAATGGCTGGTCATGGCGGGGTTTTTAAGCACCTTTTTTCCGCCCTTTTTGTTCGCCTTGGCGCAAACCGAATTGGATAGTGCTGTCACCTCAATTTTTAATTCCACCGTACCCTTGTTGACCTCCCTGGTAGGGATTTTGCTGTTCGGTATCACAATTGTCAAAAAACAAATTGTTGGCGTCTTTGTAGGCCTTTTGGGAACCCTGGCCTTGATTCTTGCCGGGATGGAATTTGATTCCACCCAAAATTATTGGTATGCGACCTTCATATTGCTTTCCGCCCTAGGGTATGCCATCAACATCAACATCGTAAAAAACCGGTTGTACCATCTCAGCTCCCTTACCATTACCACGGCAAGTTTTGCAGTGGTCCTGATACCTGCTTTTGGATTGGTGCTCTATTCCGGATTTTTTCAACAGTTCCAAGGAAATGGACCCATGCAGACTGCCTTATTGTATCTATTGGTCTTGGCACTTCTGGGTACCGCACTAGCCAATATTCTGTTCAATCGGTTAATTCATGTATCGAGTCCGGTTTTCGCCGCTTCGGTGACCTACTTGATTCCCCTGGTTGCTATTTTATGGGGCGTATTGGACGGGGAGCGCATCAATCTCTTTCAAATCATTGGGGGCTTGATCATTTTACTCGGAGTATGGCTGGTCAACAAAAAGAAACGTTGACCATTTGTTTTTACGCAAGAAGTGTAATATTTTATGCTGTAATCAAAATTTTAAAGTGAAAAAAAGCCGTCGGCACCGAAACAACTTGTTCGATGCCTACGGCATGATTTTTTGGGACCTATTCAAAATCGGCATCACTCACTCCTTCGTTCACCTTGATTTCCTTCACGATAAAATCAAAGCTTTGCGGCCCCATGGCCTGAGTGAGCAAAAATGGAAATTTGATGCCGTCCACTTCCTTATAATCACCATAGGTAAAAGTGGTGCTCAATTGTTGGCCTTGAGCCTCCACCATGAGCGCATCCTGGATTTTAAGCCCGGTCTCCATATCATAAAAAGAAGATTTTTCATCCGAAATTTTGAGCTTGTAGGTTTTCTTGCCATCAATGGTTTCAATACCCTCCAGGGTTATTCCGTCGGTGTTTAGATAATTCAGTTCCGGAAAAGTTGCCGATTCTTCCTGAATTTTTCGGATGTCCTCGGCTACAAGGTCTTGGCGTTGTCCTTGCATCACGATAAATCCTTTATCACCATCCAATACCTGTTTGCTCATCGAATTTCCCATGACCTTCACATCTTGCATAAATTGGTTTTTGGAAGTTTTTTTCATTTCAAGATCCAATTTCATGCCCTGCATTTCTGCTTCAGCCGTTAAGGAATATGTGGTAACACCGTTCAGTTTATCGGAACCGCCAATGGCATCGATATATTGTTGGAGGATATCGTTTACCGCGATGTCTTCCAAGACGATTACCTCTTCGTTGGCATCTTGGGCCATTGCGTTCAAACCCATAAGTAGCAACGTCATTGCAAAAAATATTGTTCTTTTCATTGAGAGTGATTTAAATTATTCGTTAATTTCCCTTAGGCAGCATGCCGGGGCTAAAATACCTTTTTTGGTAGGATAGATGTTGCCCTCTTTGTGCTTTAACAAATAATTATTGTTTAATTTTAGTGTTTAAATGTAAAATAACATTTCAAACAATTCATTTACATGAAAAGATTTTCCTTGCCCATTCGCTTCGGAATTGCAGCCAGTGGTTCTTTGATCGCCTATTTTTTGATCTTGGCATTGTTCGGTTTGCACACCAACATTTTTTTCAGCCTTTTCAATGCGGTGATCACCGGGTTTTCCATTTTTGAGGCCATCAAATATGAACGCCTGAGAGATCCAATTAGGTTTAGTTACGGACAGGGATTTAAAATTGGCTTGGTCACCGGGTTCACGGCCACCTTGATCTTCACCTTGTTTTTTGCTTTTTACGCCACGGAAATCAATGCCGACTTTCTAGAGGAACTTTCCAGTGTTTGGTTCAAGGATTATAAGGACTTTGAGGCAATTGTTTTTTTCACCGTGGCCATTATGGGATTTGCGACTTCCTTGGTGCTCACCTTGGCCTTCATGCAACTCTTCAAATCTTCCAACAATCCCAAAAAGAAATAGACTAAAAACTTAAAAAACATCTTGTACATTAATGAATTAGAAGTATATTTGCACCCTCCTATTTAAAAAAAATGGGAACTTTTAAATCATAATATACACGCTATGTACGCAATTGTAGAGATGGCAGGGCAGCAATTCAAAGTTGCAAAAGACCAAAAAGTGTATGTTCACCGTTTGCAAACAGGAGAAGGGAAAAAAGTCGTTTTTGACCAAGTACTTCTTTTGGATGACGGTAAGAACATTACCATTGGCGCCCCAGCTATAAACGGCGCGGCTGTTGAAGCCAAAGTCGTTAAGCACCTTAAGGGTGATAAAGTGATCGTCTTCAAGAAAAAACGAAGAAAGGGTTACCAAAAGAAAAACGGTCACCGACAGGCGTTGACCGAAATCTTGGTGGAGAGCATTATCGCCTCGGGAGCCAAAAAAGAGGTTGTTGCAAAGGTCGAGAAACCAAAAGCCGCCATTGCTAAGGTCGAGAAGCCAAAAGCCGCACCGGTGAAGGAAGAAAAGGCCAAGGCAGCGGCAAAACCGAAAGCCGAGACCCAAGCTGCAAAGGAGAAATCCTCAGTGGTCAAGAAGGCACCGGCCAAAACAGCCAAGGCAGACGATTTGAAAAAGATTGAAGGGATTGGTCCAAAAGCCGCGGAAGCATTGGCAAACGCCGGATTGGAATCCTTTGCAAAATTGGCAAAGGCCAAACCTGAGAGTATCAAGGATATTTTGACCGAAGCCAGCTCAAGAATGGCCCATTTGGAGCCAACAACTTGGCCACAACAGGCACAGCTAGCCGCTGATGGCAAATGGGATGAATTAAAGAAACTTCAAGATAAATTGAACGGGGGCAAGTAAAATTTCCTCCAGAATTAAAACCGCAATATAATGGCACATACAAAAGGTGTAGGTAGTTCCAAAAACGGCAGGGATTCAGAATCGAAACGCTTAGGCGTCAAGATTTTTGGAGGACAAGCCGCTATCGCTGGAAATATTATCGTAAGACAACGCGGCACCAAACATAACCCAGGAGAGAATGTTTATGCCGGAAAAGACCATACCTTGCATGCTCGTGTAGACGGAATGGTAAAATTTGAAATGAAGGCCGGTGGAAAGTCATATGTTTCCATAGAGCCATTCGAAGCCTGATAATGGCTGGGTAACCATAAAAAAACCTGCACTTGTAAGAGTGCAGGTTTTTTTGTGCCGTATCGGCTACGTTTTCCTATCAAGCCTTAATATCGGTAGTATTCCGGCTTGAAGGGCCCCTCAACGGTAACCCCAATATAATCAGCCTGATCTTTGTTGAGTTCGGTGAGTTCGGCGCCCAAACGCGATAAGTGCAGTTTGGCCACTTTTTCATCGAGGTGTTTGGGCAACATATACACATCGTTTTCGTAGTCATCGCTGTTTTTCCATAACTCAATCTGGGCCAAGGTCTGGTTGGTGAAAGAGTTGCTCATCACAAAACTGGGATGGCCGGTGGCACAGCCCAGATTCACCAAGCGCCCTTCGGCCAGAACGATGATATCTTTCCCGTCTATCGTATATTTATCTACCTGTGGTTTTATTTCATCCTTGGTTTTTCCATAATTTTTGTTCAACCAGGCCATGTCGATTTCATTGTCGAAATGCCCAATGTTGCATACAATGGCCTTATCCTTCATCGCTTTAAAATGCTCCGGGCGAATAATATCCTTGTTGCCGGTTGTCGTAATGATAATGTCGGCAACACCTACAACGGTCTCCAGTTTCTTGACCTCGTAGCCATCCATACAGGCTTGAAGGGCGCAGATCGGGTCGATTTCCGTAACGGTGACTATAGACCCTGCTCCCTTGAACGAGAGTGCGGTTCCCTTGCCGACATCGCCATAGCCCGCTACAACCACTCGCTTCCCAGCCAACATCGTATCTGTGGCACGGCGAATGGCATCAACGGCACTTTCGCGACAGCCATATTTATTATCGAACTTCGATTTGGTGACGGAATCGTTTACATTGATGGCGGGCATGGGAAGGGTTCCCTTTTTTACCCTTTCATAAAGTCGATGCACCCCGGTGGTCGTTTCTTCCGATAGACCCTTGATGTTTGCCGCCATTTCGGGATAACGGTCCAAAACCATATTGGTAAGGTCGCCCCCATCGTCCAATATCATATTCAATGGTTTCCGGCCTTCCCCAAAAAACAATGTTTGTTCTATGCACCAATCAAATTCTTCCTCGTTCATTCCTTTCCATGCATAGACCGATATACCGGCAGCTGCGATGGCAGCGGCCGCATGGTCTTGGGTTGAAAATATGTTACAGGAACTCCAGGTAACCTCTGCGCCCAATGCGACCAAGGTTTCTATCAATACCGCAGTTTGGATGGTCATGTGAAGACATCCGGCAATACGGGCACCCTTAAGTGGCTGCTCGTTCCCATATTCTTCGCGAAGTGCCATTAATCCTGGCATTTCTGCCTCGGCCAATTGAATTTCTTTTCTTCCCCAGTTCGCTAAGGAAATATCCTTCACCTTAAAAGGTACATACGGAATGGTTTTAGTGCTCATATTCTTTATTTATTTTTTACTTTCGTTTAAAGGCGGTGACGCCCGTTTTTAGCAAAGCAAAGTTACAAATTACTTAAGTAATGGGATGCCTCTTTATAAGACAATAAAGGTAAATTCTTCGATAGTCGCCCATATTTGGAAAATCGAGGAGAGCGAGCGGGCACTGGCCGAGGGCGTTGCCTTGACCGGTCATTGCCGTGACCGCCTGGAGCATATGAAATCCGAAATGCACCGTAGGGGCTTTTTGAGCATCCGGCATTTGATGGCCATTGTGGGGTATGAAGATAAAGACCTGTGCTATGACGATTTTGGCAAACCACATTTGGCCGATGGAAATAATATTTCCATTACCCATTCAAACCATTTTACGGCCATCATCACCAGCAAAGGCCCTGCGGTGGGAATCGATATCGAGAAACAACGGGAAAAGATTTTACGGATAGCACACAAGTATACGCCTCTGGAGGAGTACAGTACCATCGCCAACACGGATGCCTTGATCAGAAAACTGACCATTGTGTGGGGTTGCAAAGAGTCGCTCTACAAGATCTATGCAAAGCCGGGCTTGAGCTTCCTGCACCATATTGTGATCAGCGATTTCGATCTTTCCGATGGAAAAACATCGGGAGAAATAATATACAAAGGCAAAAAGTCGGTCTATGATATCGAATATTTTGAATTTGAAGGATTCACCTGTGTTTATGCCATTGAAACCGCATAGATCCATCCCATCAAAATCATTTTTCTCACAAATTCCATAGGCTTTTGGAATTTCTAAACAAAAAACAATGGACATATCGGTTGAGCTTACCTTCTCGCCCCTCCAGGACGACTACGAAGACCATATCATCAATTTTATTGGAAAATTAAGGAATTCGGGATTGACCATTCTTGAAAATCCACTCAGTACACAGGTCTATGGTGACAATGATACGGTGATGACGCTGCTGCGAAAGGAGATAAAATCGGCCTTTGAACTCATTGATAAAGGCTTGCTTTTTATTAAAACTGTCAAATCTGACCGCAGCGGTTATGAACCAAATTTCTGACTTCTTCCTAGATTCATATCAGGATAGGGCCGCCTAT